>JBGPHY010000188.1:0-9206 GCA_041484625.1 Terriglobia bacterium
AAAATCATCCCAACCTTGCGTCGCAACATGATTGGATCGACATCTCCGGCATAGACGTCCTGCCCGTCGACCAATACTTTTCCTTCCAGACGGGCGGCTGGAACGTAATCATTCATGCGGTTCATGATGCGCAGGAAGGTCGATTTGCCGCAACCCGAAGGACCAATAAAGGCCGTGATTTCCTTCTCCCGGATCTCCATGCTGATGTTGCGCAGAGCCTGAGTCCGGCCATAGTAGAAATTCACCGCTTGAGTCCGAATCTTTACCTGCGACGGTGAACCTTGCTCTGCCGCAGACTCTTTCGCACCGATCATCGATTTTGTCTCGATCTTCATTTTGCTAATGCCGCTTGCCGTGTTCATGCTGTTCTCCTGAGCCTTGCTCGCATCTGGCTGCGGATCAAGATTGCCACAAGGTTCAAAAGGAAAGTCAAGGCCAGCAGCACAAACACAGTCGAATATAAAATGGGCCTGGTTGCTTCCACATCCGGAGACTGGGTGGAGAGCACATAGATATGATAACCGAGTTCCATGAATTGAGAATTCAGTTTTGTCGGCAGTTCGGGCAGGAAATAAGCCGCCCCGGTGAAAAGGATAGGGGCTACCTCTCCGGCTCCCCGGCTGACCGCCAGGATTCCTCCAGTCATGATTCCCGTCAAGGCCTGGGGCAAGACCATGCGCAGAATGGTCTGCGCCTTGGTCGCCCCCAGGGCCAAGCTGGCTTCACGCAATTCGTTGGGAATGGAGCGCAACGTGTCTTCGGTGGTCAAAATGACCACCGGTAGGGTCAAAACAGCCAGGGTCAGCGCCGCCCAGAGAATAGCTGGCTGGCCATAAACCAGCTTCCCTCCATAAAACAACCGGTCGACATTGCCCCCGACGAATTTGATGAAGAACCCCACCCCAAACAACCCGAAGACAATGGACGGCACGCCGGCCAGGTTACTCACGGCCAGGCGTGTGGCCTTGTAGAAGAGGGATGTTTTGGAACTGTATTCGTGGAGATAAATGGCCACCATGACCCCGACGGGGACTACCGCCACCGTCATGAGAATGACCAGCAGCACAGTCCCATAGATGGCGGGGAAGATGCCGCCGGCTGTCATCCCTTCCTCCGGAGCGGCGCTCAGAAATTTCCAAGACAAGTGGCCGTGGCCGTGGATGTAAATGTTACCCAGGATCAGAACCACCATGAGCAAAATGATCAGGCAGGCCAGCCCGGTGAGGAACTGGAATACTCTCCCGGAGAACTCGGTTCTTCTTGTCAGCATCAAGTCCCCATCATTTTTCGCTTCAATCGACCCACAAACGCTTCGCCCAACATGTTGAGGATGAAGGTGACAACAAACAACATCGCCCCCAGCAGGAAGAGCACACTGTAATGAGGGCTTCCGTTCACCACTTCACCTAGCTCCGCGGCAATGGTGGCGGAGAGCGTCCTGACGGAGTCCGTGAAGCTCAAGGAGGTAATGGCCGCGTTCCCTGAAGCCATCAGGACGATCATAGTCTCGCCAATGGCTCGCCCAAACCCGAGTACCAAGGCCGCGAAAATCCCGGGGGTGGCCGCCGGCAACACCACGGACCAGGCTGTTTTCCAGGGAGAAACCCCGAGCGCCAACGAGGCCTCGCGATAGCTGCGCGGAACCGCTGTCAACGCATCTTCGCTGATGGTGTAAATGATCGGGATGATGGCAATCCCCAGGGCCAGACCGGCATTGATGGCATTGAGCCGGTAATCGAAATGGAATAAGTCCTGCAACCAGGTGGCCATCACCATCAAGGCCAGGAAGCCCAGCACGACGGAAGGGATCCCGGCGAGAAGTTCGACAATGGGTTTGACAATCTCTCGGACCTTGTAGGAGGAGAATTCCGCGGTGTAGATGGCAGCAGCAATGGCCAGGGGCGAAGCGAAAAACAAAGCAATCAAGGTCACCTTCAAGCTCCCTAGAAACAACGGCAGGACGCTGTACTTGGGAACCTCCGACACGGGCTGCCACACAAATGAAAGCGGCATATCTTCCGTGCCGTAATTCTGCCGGGTAAAGAGATTGTCGAGGCTGGCTTCCTTCTTTGCCTCGGCACTGTAGAAGACTGGGAGTGCTTCTTTGCCAACGTATATGAAGATCAGGAAGACTATAGCAATCGCCGCGATGGCATTGAGCTGAATCAGCTTGCCAAACAGGAAGTCCTTCAGGTGAGCACTTCTCAGGTTGCTTGCGAAGAAGGAATCCCTGTTGAGCACCTGATTGGACGGATTGGCGGGATTTTGCGTGTTCATGAGGTTCACGGTTCGTGTTTACGCAAAGTGTCAGAGAATGGGAGAGTACCGAATGCCATGTGGGTGATAGGTCAGTTACACGGAGAAACGGCTCCGTTAGGAGCCAAATGTTTGTAGCAAAGCAGACGATCATTTAATCTCTGCCAGGTCTCCTTGTTCTATAAACATTGGGCTCCTGACGGAGCCTCCACCCATGATTGAGAAACGCTCGCCGCAACGTTCCCCGTGCTACAGTGCAATGATTTCAAATGGCTTCGGCACTCAACGAGGAACAGAACGGCGTCCGTTCCCTACAAGGTCCCGATCTTTTCACAGCTTCAGACCCATTACCCATGTTTCCTGTTCACTCTCGCCAAGGCCCAGGGACACTGCTTGCGGTATTCCTGGACCGACATTTTAGTGATACTACTTCTTTCCGGAATCCTTCTCTTTCTTGACGGCTGAACCCTTTGCACCTTTGGGAGCCTGGGCCTTTGGCAGTGGGTAGTAGCCGACTTCCTTTACAATGGCCTGCCCTTCGGAGCCGAGCACCCATTCAACCAGTTGCTTGATCTCTCCTGAGGGTTCTCCCAAAGTATACCAGTAAAGATAGCGGCTGATGGGGTAGGCCGCGCTCAATACGTTTTCCATGTTAGGCTCGATGGCCGGACTATCGGCGTCTTTCTTGACCAGGGCATGCTTGATCCCTTTGGCGTAGGCAATGCCACCGTAGCCGATGCTGTTGGGATCCTTGGAGACTGAATTCACCACCGTGGCCGTACCGGAAAGGGTCTGGGCTGTAGGATGAAAATCCCCGTTTTGCAGAACATGTTCTTTGAAATAGGCATACGTCCCCGAGTTGTTCTCGCGGCTATACAGGATGATCTTGGCATTCTTGCCTCCGACTTCTTTCCAGTTGGTCGTCTTCCCGGTGTAGATGTCCTTGATCTGCCCAAGAGTCAATTCCTTGACTGGATTGGACGTATGGAGATAAATCGCCAGGCCGTCCACAGCCACCGGAGTTTCCTTGGCTTCTGCACCCCGCTTGGTCTTGACTTCTTCTTTTTCCTTGTCCTTCATCGGCCGGGAAGCTTCACAAATGTCCGTGCTGCCATTGATCAGGGCAGCAATCCCGGTCCCAGACCCTCCCCCGGTCACTTGAATGCGGGCGCTGGTGTTCTTCTTCATGTAAACTTCCGCCCAGCGCTGACCCAGCAGAACCATGGTGTCGGATCCCTTGATGGTAATCGCCTTATCCTGAGCTGAAACCATGCTCCCGTGGAGAAGAAGCAAGGAAGACATAACCAGCGGTGCTACCGTTTTCAAACGTGTCATGGTGATTTCCTTTCCTCATTTTGCTAGAAATTTAAGAAGTCATTGTGAAACCAGAGTTAACTTCATGTTAATTCAGTGCCGTAATTATCGCTTTCTGATGAGTTAGCTGGTGACCTCCGTGGCCAAACTTGAGTGAGCCAGGTGGGTACTCCTGGTCGTCTAGAATGTAAACGCAAGCTGCCCCAGGTAGCGATAAGTGGTGTTAGCGCCTCGTCGCAGGGGAACAAAGAAAAACTGGTCTGGATTGTTCCCGCGCCGCTCATTTTGAATGAAAAACAAGTTTTGCCACTGGAGAAAGCGAGTCAGGCCCACATCGAAGCGCATGGCGTGGACCGCGATATTCACCCCGCTGCCGGTCCCCAGGTCATCGTCGGTGAACTGCGAAATCAAGGAGTTGGCGTCTTTGATGGCGTATTGGTAGAGAAGACGGATGTCACCGGCCTTCTTTACTGCGCCTAGATTCACCGTTCCCATGACCGCATCCCTTAGGAAGTCAGCACCGATGTTGCGGGACACCTGGAAATTGAACCACAACGGCATCTCCTTGTCGCCGACTTTGACTCCCTTATGTTCAATACGATAGGAGGCCCGGACAATATGGAAATCGGGGGCGGTATACTTGGCGCCTCCAGCGGTGGTAGTGGCATTGCCCATCCCCGTGGTCGGGCCGGAGAGAACCAGCCCAATAGCTCCATTTACCAGGACTGGGAACCCGTTAGCTGTGGACGCGAGCTGAATCTGGTTGGGATTACGATAAATCTGGACGTCGCCATTCAATTGATGCTTCCAGGCTCCTCCCTTGCTCAGGTTGAGGACCGCGCCCGGATGGAAAAGGTTGGCATCGCGCACCTTTTGCCCCGGTTGGTAGCCGGCTGCAATAAAAGGAGAGCCGGCAGGCACAATAACGACATTGGGGTTGCTGAGCCAATACTCTCCTGCGCGAAGTTCGAAAGAGTTATTCGAGTCGATGGGGAGCTTCACAATCTGCTGGAAGCCATTGAAACGCACATCGTCATCCCAAAGGTACCTCATGTTGTCTGCGAAGACTTCTTCCATCCGGCCGCCCCGGATTGTGAACTTTGAATTGGGATGGTAGTCCACATAACCTTCGGAGATAAAGAAGGGGTGCTTGGCGACCATGCCTGCCATGTCTTGATCGTTGGTAATGCCGTTGTTGATGGAAGCAGTGGAGAGTTGCAGGTGAAACTTGAAACGTGGATCGATATCTTTGTCCACATTCATACGCACTCGGTAGCGGCTGCGGATGTTTTGGAGAGGCCCTGCAATCTCATTCCCTGACCAGGCCTGCATATCCAGTCGGTACCGGAAATCGCCGCTGAACTTGAATCCTGCGACCGACAACGAGCTGGCCACGGGCTTTTCTTCCTTCTTATCTTCTTTTTGGGCCGCCACTGCAGCTGGCGCAGCGGGCGCCTGGGTCATCGCAACCTGAACTGGCAGTACTGCAGGGCTTGGTGATGTGTCTTCAAGCACTGAGGTCTCCTCCAGGCCGGAGGCCTTGGCGACCAGAGTCATTCCCTGCTGCCGATGAAGGCCATCTAACAGAGCCTGCTGTTTGTTTATCACGGTCTGCTGCTCATCCACTCTCGCTCTCAGTTCTTCGAGCGCCCTTTTCTGCTCGAGAATGAGAGTTCTCAGTTCTGCCATTTCCCGGTTGAGAGCATCAGCAGGGGGGGTCTTGCCAATGTCTTTTCGAGTGGCCGCCGGACTTGTCATGCTGAATAGCATGAGCCCGAAGATGACGGTAGTGAGAAATCGGCAGCAGTGGCCCTTTCTCAGTGGGTCAGACAGAAGTCTGCTGTGCATTAATCAACCTCCTCCTTGAGTTGATCATTAGAAAAGAAATCGTGACAGTTCCCCGACCGCTATTGAGACCAGGAACTTATAGCCTCGAGCAAGTTAATTGATGCAGGTTAAATTCGTGTTGCATCGGTGTTAACTTCACGCTAAATGACAGAACAATCCTCTTCAAGGAGTATTGAAAACGGCATGATTGTCCTCGCCGACTCTTCCATCGAACGACTCCAGATCGTGGCGGATATCCTGGTCAAAAGTGTGGTTTTGGAACACTACGAGGCCACTATTGCGGAAACCTTTGACAGAATTGAGACCATGGCTCAGGAGCTTCAACGGAGCGGGATCGGCTGGAAGAGCGGGAGGGAATTGGTTCGCCACTTCGGCACTGCAGAGTCACTTCTGGATCTGCTGCAGAACTATCGCTTCCTTCGCGTGGAATGGAATATCGTGATCTTAATTGTCGTTGAGATCTTGCTGACCCTCTAGGCAATGTTTATTAAGGTGTGAAGTGCTCCCACTCGAATTTCTCAGCACCCAGCCACCAAGGCACCAAGGCGAACTCGCAGGTGCCGGATCAATCCCTCTTTTGCACTTCTAATATTTTCAACCAGGCTTGAACGACTCAGGTTGAGATCGCCCGCAGATCCAGGCAGGCTCATTATGCTGTGTTCTTTGTGTCTGACTGCCTTGGTGGTGAGAATTGCAGGCCAGCCCTTCGTTCTCTCCTAGAAATTCCGTCTTAGGCCTGGCACGATCATCGCGCAGGAGTAACATAAGGCCTACAGACCGGGTTCCTGCGATCAGCCCATGACCGCGTGCTTTCGGGCATAGCCGGCATTGAGCTTCACTTCATCTTCATAGCGCGGGAACATGCCCACGATGACGGCGTCGCTGGGCTTAATGTTTTTGAAAGCGAACTGGAAGGCGTCTTCAACCGTCTTTTGCTCCCAGCACACACGTCCAGCCGCCAGAATTTTAAAGCCCAGGCAAGGTTTGGTGACCTTCTTAACAACGTTGGTCATCTCGATGGGATCGGTTTCAAAGAAGGGCTCACCCACGGTAACCTTCCCGAGCAGCTTCTGCTGTTCTTCCCTGGTCCGGCTCACATGGTAGAAGCAGGTCATGAAGAGATCATTCTCCCACCCCTCTTCGAAGATTCGCCGAATGTTCTCAGGATTATGGGACGACACCCCCGCGAGAACTCCCAGATCATGAACCTGTTTGACAAAGTCATGAACCTCTTGGGCCTTCCCGGCACGAAACAGGTTGTCGGTCACTCCCCCATGATGAACAAGCGCGATCGGGTTGGTTTCCGCAATGGCGGTCTTGAGCGGACCCCGCTTGGCAGCATGGAGGCAAATGAACTGCAATTTTGAGCCTTGTTCCCGCACCGTACGCAAAGCAGACATGACCTTTTCGAGATGGTCGAACTGCCAGGTGTTAATCCCCTCCTTCTCGCATTTCTGCAGGAACTCGATGGTGCGTTCCAGGGTGAAATAATCCAGCATGTGGCGAGTGAGGTTGTTGGTTGAATGCGACCATCCTCCAATCGGGTTGCCACCCGCGATGAGGCGGGTAACGCGGTGCGGGCCCAGTTGAATGGTGGGCAAACCTGGTTGCGAGGCTTGAACAGGCTGGGGGGATGCCGGCTCGGGACTGCCCAGGTTGAACAGACCAAGACCGACTGCGCCGGCGCCCGCTTGCTTGATAAATGTCCTTCGGCCCCTGGTTTCTGAATGCTCGGGCCGTTCACTTAACGCTACTTCGCCATCGTATAAGTCCATGGATGTAACCTCCTTTTAAGGTCTTATCGGATTAGGCAGGAAATCAAGGCAAGGAAAAAATAGTCGGCCTTCACGATTTCACACCCAACCTACCACCGTGCCGGCTAACAGATCAAGGTAAATCAGCACTTTCACGTAGTGCGTCAGTCTGGCGCGATTTCGTTACAGGCCGGTTGTGCCAACCGCTTAAACTCGCGGCGTTTTTCAGGCGAAGGCTAATCACGCCTTCGCCTGGAGTTTGGCCATTTTTGGCCTCGGAACCGCGAAGCGGTTCCATTGATGAGCCCAGGGTTGGTGCGCCCAGCACCTACCCTGGGAGCAGGGCCCAAAGAAAAAACGTCAACCCTGAAGGGTTGCATAACACGAAATCCAACCCATTCAGGGTTGTCTCGCGGGGAATCATTTCCGAGGGTTGGCGCGGCACGCGTCAACCCTCGGCTGTTGAATCGAACCACTGCGCGGTTCCGTGAAAGCTAATCAAGCCTATGGCGCCGGAGTAAACAAATATCTCCGTCCGCCTTTCAGCGGTTTGAACTCATACCAGCCACTTCGGGGCGAGCTTCCCTGGGCCACGCCCAGTTCCTTGTCGTCGGGATCATAAGCCGCCAAAGACCCCTGTGCCGGAGTAGAAAAGGCAATCCGGTCATTGCCAACCAGGTCTATGATTTCGAGGACCCCCTTTTCTTTGTGACGCAACACCACACCGCCCGCCGCCGCCAGGTTCCCCATCTCCGTCCACTGCCCGCGCCCATCCAGGAACTCATAGTCCGGCGCAACGACATAATCGATACGCCGTCCGTTCCGGTTGGCTGAGAACTCGTAGAAACGATTTGAGGCGTTGCAAACCATCCAGCCGTTTACGGGCAGTTCCAACGGTGTGCCGTCTTTGTCGCGAATCGTCCAGGGGTTGGATCGTGACCGGTTGACATAGACCTCCGTTCCATTTTCATAAGCTACATGCAGGCGCGAATCGGAAATGACCCCCGAGGCATGCGCCAAGCTGGGAGTGAGATAGCCGCCTTTCTGATCCGCATACTCAATCAACCTGGGTGGGACAAAAGCGTATTGTTGTTGAAGCTGCTGCATCATGTAGTAGGACCGCACCATGGCTTCCACACCAAAAGGCGTGTCCGGGTCAAATTCGTTGACCAGCCATCCCATGTTGCCGTAGCCGATGGTGGTAGCCAGGAACAGGTCAACGTAATCCCGCCGTTTTGGCGACTTTTGCCAGTTGGGATCCAATTGGCTCAGATAGTAGTCGGTGTATCCCATGCCGTAATCGCATTCCAGGGGATGCAATTTCATCAGCATGAACGCCGCATCGAGCGGGTGGGTCAGCAGATTAACCTTGGTGTAAACCCAACCATAATGACCCGAAGCCAACCCGGCATACAGCCATTGATAAGTGGCCTCAGACTGGGTGGGTCCGTACACTCGCTGGTCATTCAAGAGGAGCTGGCCGTATGCGTAGAAGGTGGCGGCCAGAGTTCCGGCTCCTGGGACGCGGGCATCGAAGTCGCAGTAGTGCCAAGGGGCGACCGCCGAATGGACATCCGTGTAGGACATCTTGACACCGAACTTCTCCTTGATGCGCCGGGCATAATACTCGTCAAACTCAGTCGCCTTCACTGGTTTCAAAGCGTAGTTTCTCGGCCAGGCCCGACGCCACTCGCCATCCGGCAGGCGCTGCACAAAATCGGGGTCCCAGTTGCTGTTGACCGTGCAAAAATCCGTATAGTTGCTGTAGACCCCTTGCAGCCATCCCAGGTCGTTCTGTGCCTGGATGTACCATTTCAGCATGGCATCTCCTCCCTTCTGCGGAGAGGCCTGCAGCTTCAGGGTGTTACTATCACCCTCGTCGCGCCAGGTGACTTCATGACTGTGTTGCATGATCTTGTCAAGGCCAAAGGAACGGATCTTCCGACAACGCTGGTGGTCTTTCTGGAAAGTTTCCGGCTCGGTGACGGTCCATAAGACTTGTCTCCCTTCTTCCTTCCGAAGTGACGGGGGGTT
>JBGPHY010000189.1:0-9182 GCA_041484625.1 Terriglobia bacterium
AAGACCGCGGCCGTGGCAAAACTGACGGCGGCGTGCCCGGAGGGAAAGGAATCGTCCCCGCCGAACGGGCTAAAATGGGTCGTGCCTTTCCCCTGACTCGGTGTGGCCCGGCCCGCGATCTCTTTTACGACGAAGACCGACACCAGCGAAAAGATTTCGGACTCCAGGCTCACCAGCGCGGCGTCCTTCAACCGGCTGTCTCCGGTATAGGACCAGCTCGTGACGCCGATGACGATTAAGCCGGCGTTCAGCGCGAGCACGCCGACCGGGCTGCCGATCGCACTGAATCCATCGGCCACGTCTTTGCCGCCGGAGGAAGTGTTCTTCTGAACCTCGTATCGGACCCCGTGGTCCGCCGCCATGAGCCCCCCGATCCCGGCGAGCACGCCCCCGACCACGAGCGTGTCGTTCAGCGTCATGCGGGCGGGCGCGGTCACCAGGAAGATCGAATCGTCCCAGAGGGCCTTGAACCCCTTGGTAAAGGATTCCGGCGGTTCGGGTTCGTCCCGCTCCTCCTCCGGAACGACGGCCGGCCGGGACCGGAGTTGTGGCCCTGTCTGATCGGATGTTCTGGCTTGACCGACGAGAAGGGTGCCATCGAGCTGCGCGGCGTAGGTTAAGGATAGCCCACACCCCAGGGGACTAAGGCCGCAGACCATGCACAACAGAGGCACGGCGAATACCGTGCCCCGCCGTTTGGCAGACGTCACCTTGTGGAGTCCGGCGGAGCCTCGGGGATCACAGCGTCGAAATTCGTTCCATGGTCAGCTTGATTCACCTTGTGCCAGGGCAGCCCCGACCAGAACACCATCCCCAGGCTTCCTATCACAATGAGACCAACCAGGCCACCCAAGAACGGATGAGACGGAACCGACTGCCCCGTTGATCTGACTCAGGGCCCGTCGAATGGGAGAGCCGCTGGATCGCATCCGGATTACCAAGCCGTGACTGCCTGACAGGAGCTGCCGGTAGAGCCCTGCCCCTGGCCTGGCTCCCTCCCTCTACCTCTCGACCGGCTTCCTCAATCAGATCCTCATCAATCACCTTTTTCTCCGAAATAAACCCGGCGATCAGGGCCTTATCGCAGAGGGCGTTGATCAGCCGGGGAATGCCCCCTGAGAGAACATGCACCCGCTCCACTGCCTTCGCCGTGAAGTTAACCTTGGCCACGCCCCCAGCCGTCCTCAACCGCGAGGCGATGTACAGACGGGTTTGCTCCAGATCAAGCGGCACCAGGTGAGCGCGCAGAGCTACCCTCTGAGCGAGCTGCCGCAGTTCGGTCAATCGGAGCGTGTCGGCCAGCTCCGGCTGGCCCAGAAGAATGATTTGCAGCAGCTTCTCCTTGGTCGTCTCGAGGTTGGAGAGGAGGCGGATTTCTTCAAGACACTCCACCGAGAGGTTCTGCGCCTCGTCGATCATCAGGACAGCATTGCCCCCAACCGCCGAGGTGTCCAGCAGAAATTGGTGCAACTCGTCCACCAGCTCCTTCATGGAGGTGCTGCGGCACTTGATCCCAAACTCTTGATTGACCGACAGCAGGAGTTCAACAGTGGTGAAGCCGTGGGACTGAATCAACGCGGTCTTGACGCTCGGATCAATCGTCTCTAGGAGGTGCCGGCACAGGGTGGTCTTGCCGGTCCCTGCCTCGCCGGTGATGACGATGAACCCCTTACGGTGCGTGATTCCGAATAGAACCTGGGAGAGGGCGTCCTCGTGAGGAAGGGCCGGGAAAAAGAAATGCGGGTCCGGGGTCTGGTTGAAGGGGGCCTCGGCGAACCCGAAGAATTTCTCATACATGGTTAAAAAACCCGTCCGGTGAGCCTCACTCTTTGGCTTTTTCCTTTAACTGTCCGAGATAGACCAGCGAGGGTGAGTAGGTGCGAGCCAGTTCCGCGTTCTCTTCGGCCCCCACCTTCGGGGGTTCGAGAACCTGCTGCTTTTCGGCCACTGCCTTCATCCGCTCGAGATACTCCATGAAAAAAGCAAGGAACACCCCTAGCATCAGAGCGAGCGCTCCGGCAATCATCATATTGAGACGAATAATAGGTTTGCTCTTCCGTTCGGCCGGGATCCCCGAGTCCAGGACCTGCACCGTGGGAGTATCCCGCGCCTCGGCAATCTTGGCCTGCTCGTACTGGGAGGTCAGCATCGTGTAGAGGGCCTCCTGGACTTTCACCTCGCGCAAGAGCCGAACATAATCAAGAATCAGAGTCGGGACCGAGACAAACGCCGGGTGCATCCGGTCGCCGGGGAGTTGGCCTTTGCCTCCCGTTCCGAACTCCATGAGGGAGAGCTGTTTCTTCAACTCATTCAGGTTACTCTGCAACCTTGCAACCTCGGGGTTATCCTTAGTGAGGTAGGTGTCCATAACCTGGAGCTCCACCTCGGTGGCCATAATCTGAGCCTGAATCATGGCCGCAGCCTCGATGGCCACCCTTCCCTGGGCCTCAAGCGACACGGCTTTGTTGGTGGTCTGAAATTCCTTCAACGCTTCTTCGGCCTTCGTCAAATTGGTCTTGGTGTCCACCAGCCGCTTCTCGATAAAAGCCCGGTTCTGGCCTGATTTAGTGACATTTATGGTTCGGTTAAGACGGTCCAGATTCGTGACATAAAAATTGGCCATGTCGGATGCGAGTTGAGGACTGTCGGCCTGGACCGTGATTTTGATCACCTTCTCCTTCGACACAGTAATCTTGGTATTGCCCTCCAACTCCTTTCTTGCATCCTGCAGCATCTTGGACTTATATACTCGCATCAGATCAAACTGCTTGATGATTTCATCTGCCATGATGCGGGACTTCAACATCGCGGCAAAGATGTCCGTCGGAGTAGCAGGCATTCCCGGCAACGAGATCCCAAGCCCTTGCGTTATTCCTCCCGCCCCCGCGGCCCCGGTTAATGAAAGCAGGCTGCTAAGGGCCCCGCCTTCTTTGGAATCCATCTGCGGAAGGATGGAGGCGGAGGATTCGTAGATCTTCGGCATCAGAAGACTCACGACCATCGCCGCAAGGGCTGCCGCGCAGAAGAGGCCCCCGATCATCCTCCGGCGCTTCTGGAGGACCCTCCAGTAGTCCAAAAGATTGACCTCGTCTACGTCCGGTTGGTGGTCCCTTGGGGTCATGATCTCGTGTTGAGTATTCGGCATTCCTTAGACGACCCTCTCTCTCACTATCGGCCGATGATCGCGAGAGAACCTGCAGTCAGCGCTGCCGATCCTATGATGCTGGCGACGGATTGCCACAAAGGTAGTGCACGATACTTTGGCTCCATCTTGGGAGGGACTACAACGGTGTCCCCGGGCGCCATCTGTTTGACGTTTACAAAAGTGGAATCGGTTGAACCGTTTGCTCGTACCACATAGATTTCTTTCTTGCTGGCCTCTTCTGTTGGTCCGCCGGCTTGCTTGAGGTAGTCCTCCAATCTCCAGCCCTCACGATAGACCACGGTAGAAGGGGTTCGCACCGCCCCCATGATCGCCACAGTCTGAGGGGGCTGAGGAATTCCAATGAGGTCCCCGTTTTCCAGCATGATATCATCCGCTGTCCCTTCAAACTTCTCAAGAGAGTCCATCTTGACCACGATCCGACCGGGTTGGGTCAAGGCTCCCAGAGCATCAAGCTGCTGTAACTGTAAATTCAATGCAGTCTGTGAAGTCCCTGAATCTCCTCCTGCTGAGTAGCTGGCCGCATGCGACAGAAGTTGTTGTTTCTGGACCGTCACAAACCGCTGGAGTTCCACCTGTTGGGCGGTCCTGACCGATTCCCGGAGCAACATAAGCCCCTGGGGGAAGGCCCGTTCGGTAAATCCGCCCGCACGCTTCAGGACCGAACTGAGCCGTTCACCGATCTCGATGGTGTAAGTCCCCGGACGCCGCACCTCTCCCCCCACCCGTACAGAACCGGGAGGCCGGAACTGGGTCAATACCACGACCTTGTCCAGCCGTCTCAGTTCGTGGTTATCTTCAGCACTCCCCTCAAATACTCCTTTAGGGCTGAACGTGAGCACCGTGGTGGTATAGGTCACCGGTTCGGTCCGGATCAGCTCGGCACGATCCTGGTAAGCATCCACCAACAATCGGTCCGGGCTTAGGAGATCACCGATCCGCATGCCGGGCTTATATTCGTAGGGACCCGGATTCTTCACAGCTCCGGCCAGGGTGACGGCGTTCTCGATCTCCGTGGTGACTGAGGCAATCCTTACAAAATCGCCGTCCTGGATCATAGGATCTGCCCCGTTCCCTCCGTTCACTCCGTTCACTCTCTTGGTCCGTTGGGCCAGCGCCTTCCCTAAATCGACATCGCGGATCACACGATCCTTACCCGCGTCCACACGAAAGATTTGGCAGCGCTTCCGATCCGCCGTCGGAGCAAGGCCCCCCGCGAGGTCAATCAGGTCGGTCAGGGTGGCTTCCCCGTTTAATTCATAGATGGCCGGCCGCCGCACCGGTCCCCCGATGGCAGCCACCTGACCCATCGGCGGGATCAAGATCGTATCCCCCGATTGCAGCCGGGCATCCTGGGTCCGGTCCCCTTTGATCAGAAAGCGGTAGAAGTCCAGCTCCGAGACGGTCTTGCCGTCCCGAACAATCTGAATCTTGCGAAGCGAGCCTGATTTCGCCGGTCCACAAGCGGCATAAATCGCATTTGAAGCCGCGGCGAGCGAGCTGATTTCATAGGCCCCGGGCCGAACCACTTCTCCCACCACATAAACTTTGATGGTGCGAAGCCGGGCCATGGCGACGCTGAGTTCAAACCGTTTCAGCACCTGCCCCATCCGGGTTCGAATCAACCTGGTCGCCTCTGAGAAGGTCTGCCCCGCCACCGGAATCATGCCGACCTGACGCAGGAAGATATTCCCATCGCGTTCGACCGGAATAATGTAATTTCGATTAAATTGCGAATCGGGAACATTCCAGATATGGATTGAAAGGGTGTCGTCCGGTCCGATCACATAATCGGGCCCGACTGGCACGTCCATAACGGGAGCGAAGCTCGTAACGGGGAAGTCAAAAAAATTATAGCCGAATTGACGCAATCTAGAGGTGATTCCCTGTAATACGAAGAATCGTGAAAAGCCCTCCTCGATGGAGAGTTCTTCACCTGTAGGAACACCTTGCTGCCACTGTCCCCCCTGAAAACCGAATTGCTGCCACTGCCCCCCCTGGAAATTCAATTGCTGCCCCGGCCCTGGCTGCAACATTCCTTGTTGTCCAAGCCCTGCTTGCGGAACACCCTGTTGCCCCTGCCCTGGCGGAGGAACAAATTGCTGTCCCATAAATGGGAGAAACTGCCCCGGGCCCCCGGGACTGAGGTACTGCTGTCCCGGCCCTGGCGCTTGCGGGGCAAATTGCCCCGGGCCCCCAGGGGTGACGTACTGCTGCCCTGACCCTGGCGGGATATATTGGCCCGGACCCCCGGGGGTGAGGAATTGAGGCGCTGGTCCGGAAGGGGAAGGAAACTGCTGCTGCTGTTGTTGCTGCTGCTGTTGCTCGCCCACTGTTTGAGGGACCCCCTGCTGTCCTGATCCCACTTGGAATACCATTGGCTGTCTTCCAAATGGTGGAGGGCAAGGGACTTGAACAGGGGTAAGCGGCTGTAGGGCTCTTGGATTTGTGACTATGGTCTGCTCAGAAGCTATGCCTGAAGAAGGTGGCACAATGATTTGAGGAGGAGCTTGAGGCCGAATAACTTGTTCTGAATTTTGGGGCAATAAGCCGCCCATTCCCTGCGCCGCCGCGAACTCCGCGGTCAGGAAGGAAAAAGTAACGAGCACAGCACACGTCCTGGTCCAGCCACCGGTCTGTCTTCCCATCTTTAGCATTTTAATTTCCCTCCAAACGACCACCGAGTCCCAAACCTATTGCTTTGGGGGTCGGTTTTGTAAGGACACATCAAGCCCTTCTTCGTTGAAAAAAAGGTAACGCTAGCAGGAACAACCCCCTAAAAGCAAGCATACCTGAGCGTTTCAGAATTCCACAGCCAGGTTCATCCACAGGAAATGGTTGGTCGAGGTCACCCCTCCGGCGAAGGTCTCCACGAACGGATTGATGCTGGTGACTTGACCAGGATTCTTGATTCGCTGAAGGGTGTATCCGACCGTGATCTGCGTTCGTCTGGACAACCACCACGTCAGATCGGGCCCCGTTTCCAGCTTCCTCTCATGCACTGGTAGGCCTCGAGCACGTTCTGACCAGTCGAAATTGCCACCGAGTTGGAGCTCATCGGTCATATACCGGGTAGTACGGATAAAAAGATCGATGGCATCGGTGCCCATCCAGTGCCCGAGAGGGAATCCGCGATAGCGCATCCCGCTTGTCCAGACGCCGTTGTTGTACCACTGAGCCGAGTCTCCATTGAGTCGGCGTCTGAGATCCGTATCCGCATACTCGATCCGGAAGTCCGTGGTAGAGTTTGTAAAGACTTGCGGGATGTATACTCCCAACACAAGCCCAATGCCGATGGGAGGATCCTCGAGACCGTACTCCCCATACACTTGCATGCCGGTTGGAAAAGGAATCACATACGGGACCGAGGGAACGTGCACCCGGAAATCGGCCATCGCCTGTTCATTGGTTTCAAACGCTCCACCCTTATTGGTATTGTTAAAATATGAATTCACTAGGATGGCAGGGAAGTACTGATCCTTCCCGTCGTGTCCGCGTCCGCCAAACTGCGTCAAGCGCGTGAAGCCTATCTCCAGCCAATCGGCCGGCAGATAGCTGATCCGCAAGCCGAACACTTGCGCTCGGGGAAAATCCCGGTCCCGCTCCAGTTGGGTGAGAAAACTTTGTATTTTCCAATAGCCTAATGGCCGGAAGACCCACGGCAATCGAAAGGGTTCTTCACTCCCAAGCTGCAGCATATCGAGAGGGAAATGATGATCGCTCATAAGTAGCGTACCATGATACCCTGGTCCCCACCAGAGACTGCCCCGGCCTACCTGAAACGTGACATTGCCACCAGTGAGCTTTGCGTTCAGTTCCTGCATATAGAGATTCTGGCTGTTAGCGGTGGCCCCGATGCCAAGCGCATGCTGGTTGCTGATGAATTTGGGGTCCGCGCTCAGCGCCACAGAGTCCGTTATTTCTACCCATCCCCGTAGATCGGCCTGAACGTGCGTGCCGTCTGCGTAGTACTCGCCGCCGCGGTTCTCACGCAACCGCACAGAACCCTGGCCTACATGAAAGCTATCCACCTCCACTTGGGCGCGCCCCCCATAGCGAATTGCCCCCCCTCTCGTAGTCTCTGGGGCGACGGGTACTACACCCAGATCCACAAGCTCCGGGCGCAGCTCCGTCATCAGCCGCTCCAGAAGGGGTTCGGCCAGCACCTCTCGGCCATCGAGCGGTATCTTATCGTCACGGACCCGCTGAATGGCCCGAGCCACGTACTTCGCCGCCTGTTTTCGGCTATACGGCTTCGTCACCACCATGGCTCGATCGATCACGCCCATGGCGGTGAGACGTTCAATCGCTTCGTAGGCCCAATGATGCAACGGCAGGTTTACCGATGCCCATGCTCCGCTCGTGAAAAATACCAGCAGAAGACAGAGAAGGCCGCAAACGTTTGGTAACGGTGATATTCCCTTTCGCAAACCCACCCTACTGTCTCCCTTCCTCCTCTCACCAAGAGAACACCAATTACAAAATTTTTCTTCACCCTAATACTCGCCCTCACCGACCGACCATAAACCCTCAGATGGTTTCGCGGCTCAACCCACAAGGCCGACAGCGAAAGAGGACTATATGTCCAGAGATCGGGGAGGAACAGAGTGGTGTCTGTGGGCGAGGAGCAGACGGTCGTTCCGTCTACCACATCATCAGGCGAGCTTTGCTGACCATTACTGGAGCGGGGGCGATATTCCAAGAATGCAGGAGCATAAGGGACAGACTAATCAGAATCATCGTCTCGCTCTCGAAAGCTCAACCCATACGCAACGGTCCATTTAGCCTTTTTCTTACTTTCTATTTTTTAATTTAATTAGGTGCCATGACTAGACCTAAGCAAATCGTAAACGCAGACTCACCCTCTGGGCGCGGTGGGCCGCCTTCGTTCGCAGAAGTTCGGCGGCGAAGGGCGACTCAATCCCACTGGTGGTACACCGGTTGCCCAAGATTTTTATTGTGGTGACTGGAAGAACCATCTCCAGCCGGCCCAGGCCAGTGTCCAAGAGAAATTAAGTAGGAGTTTAATGGATGAGGGAGATACACGGCCCACCCCACTAAATCTGGGGTGGGCGTTTGGCCTTACTGGGAAGATATAAAAAATTAAACCTTATCGCCCCTCTGGAATCGCCGCCGTGCAGCAAATATCCCGGCTAATCCAGAGCCAAGTAGGATAAGGGTTGCTGGCTCAGGAGTAGCGACTGGCGGCGGGTCTGGCGCCAAAGTCGCGAGGTTGCCGGTGAATTCACCAATTACTCCAGTATTCCCCGATTGAAACGTTCCCTCATTAGTCCTTATCACGAGGACAGCGGAATATTGACCCGGCAATATCCTTGCCGACGACGTAGGTGTCCCAAAACCGAATCCTACATTACTTCCACTACCGTCCAGATCACCTGTCTGCGGCACAGCTCCTCCCCCTAGGAGGCCCAAATTGCCGCCATCTGACCTATAGAAGACATCAGTCACCCTATTAGCAAAGTCAGAATTAGTTATATAATTGATGTAAGAGGGACCGGTGTCCAAAACTTGAAAATAAAAATCAAGGAAATTGTTTGTCTGCCGAAAAACTAATTCTGACAGGGTTCCATGAAGCGTACCGACATTGAACGGCGCTACTACGGAACTTATCAATGTACCAGGATCCCCTGTAAGCACAGAAGGAACGACGGAATTCCCAGGTGTCAGAGGGGTGGCCTCAGCCACTGAAGAAAACATCACCAGAGCAATTAGAGTCAGTCCTGCTCTTCCCAGTTGCTTAAATCTTAAGGGGTTCACTGTGAGCCTCCATCTTTTTTCTTTTAAGATTTTCCCACTTTCACAAAAGACATTTCCTTATCCTCCTTTCGTTTCCCTTTTTAGAAGGAAAACCCCTTCCGACTTAATCTTCAGCGGTTGCCTGAATATAGAGCAGGTTTCATGCCTGTTATGCTCATGACTCTATAAGCCATTGCAAAACATTCATAATATGAATTCTTCCACAAGGATAGCTTGCAACGCCTCCGAGGCACTGGTAAGA
>JBGPHY010000190.1:0-9175 GCA_041484625.1 Terriglobia bacterium
AAGCACGGTTCGGCCACTACCGCATCGACCCCATGATGGATAATGTTCTTGTTGCTCTTGGGGGAGAGCAGAACGCGACACCCGAGTTCCCCAAAGAGGGCCGTCCAGAAGGGCAACCGATCATAGGTGTACATGGCCCGGGGAATCCCAATGATCGGACTTTTTCCCCGATCCGGATCGTAACCCGCCAGTAGCAGATTCTCTCTCAGCCCCACCAGGTCATCAATGACAGTCTCTCGATCAGTCGCGGCTCGTTTCCGGAACTGGTCAGAACACTTGTCCCCCCAATAGGTTCGCTCGTTCTCCACCGTAAATTCCTGGATGTCGCAGTAATTGGAACAGGCCCGACAGGTAAACTCTCGCAGGGAGTAATCCACATCCTCCAGGCTGTAGCCCCGAAAGGTCGTATGGCTGCGAGTGGCCGAGATTTTTTCCTTAGCGAGCAGCGCCATGCCTATGGCACCGATGACTCCGTTGTAAGGAGGGACAATTATCTCTTTTTTCAGGATCGTAGCAAAGGCCGCGGCCACCGAATCGTTGTAGGCGGTCCCCCCCTGAAAGTAGATCGTGTCACCAATGGTGCGGCCCCGGACCACCCGGTTCAGGTAATTATAGGCAATCGAGTAGGCCAGCCCGGCAGTGAGGTCAGACTTGGAAGCGCCCTGCTGCAGGTAGGGGGTAATATCACGTTCCATGAATACGGTGCAGCGCTCGCCGAGCCGGATGGGAGCCGAAGAACTCAAGGCCATTTCGGAAAACTCGCCTTTGATATTGATGTTCATGCGCTCGGCTTGCTCTTCCAGAAAAGAGCCGGTTCCGGCGGCACAGGCCTCATTCATCGTGAAGTCAGTGACGATGTCGTCCTGGATGCGGATATACTTGGAGTCCTGTCCGCCGATCTCGAAAATGGTGTCAGGAGTGCGGTCTGTTAACTTTCGGCCCACGTAGCTCGCCCCGGTCTTATGGGCAGTGATTTCATCCTTGATGGTGTCCGCACCGACGAGTTTGCCAATCAGTTCCCGGCCGGAACCCGTGGTCCCTACCCCCAAGATCCGAATCTTGTCCCCGATCTCCTGCTTGATCTCCTGCAATCCCTCGTTAACTACCTCGATGGGACGGGAACGCGTCCGGGTGTAAATCTCCTTAATCAACTCGCCTTCGCTGTCCAGTACAGCAAGGTTGGTGCTGACCGAGCCGATGTCGATCCCCAGGTAGGTATCCACCGGCAAATGCTTCCCTTCAAAACTGTAAGGCGCTGTGCGGTCGCGCAGGGTCAGCACCTGGCTCATGCGCAGGGGCACCATTCGCGGGAAATTGCCGGAGGCTTGTACCGAGTGGGATTGCAGATCGGCTAGCGGATTGGGGACCTTCTTCAGGGGGGCTTTCCATTCCAGGAACGCGGCGCCGATTGCTCCCATCCATGCATAATGTCTCGGGACAAACAACTGGTCTTCATCCAGGCTGAAGATCGTGTGCATGGCCTGGACGACCCCTTTGTTGGCAGCTACACCTCCGATAAAAGCCACGCGAGGCAGCACTTTCTTGCCTTTGACTGTCGAACCTTTGAAATTGCGGACAACAGCCTCGCAGAGCCCCTTCAAGATGGCCGGAGGTTGATGCCCTTTCTGCTGGGCATGAATCATATCGGACTTGGCAAACACCGAGCATCGCCCAGCCACAGTGGCGCCTTTTTCCGCCTGCATCACAATGTCGCCGACTTCTTCAATGTTGTATTGCAGCCGGGAGGCCTGCTGGTCAATGAACGATCCGGTGCCCGCCGCACAGTCGCCGTTCTTCTCATAATCTGTGATCCCGACGATTCCATTCTGTACACTCAGGCTGACGAACTTGGAATTCACTCCGCCCATCTCAAAAACCGTCCGGACGTCCGGATGCAGCGTTCCCACTCCGTGGGCCACTGCACGAAAATCGTTTTCCAGCGCAGCATTCAAGACCTGTCCAATCAGCTTGCTGCCTATCCCAGTAATTCGGACCCCCGTGGGCATGGGGACAAAGCAGTAGAGTTCGCTCAATAATTCATAGGCATTCTGCAGGGGTTCGCCCTTGAGCCGGCGATATTCCGAGAGAACCAGGGTCTTTTCCAAATTGGATGTTTCCGCCAAGACAAAGGAACCGCTCTCGCGGCAGAGTCGAAGCAGGTCCTCTCGTTCCACAGAGTCGCCGAGAACAGCCATTTTCATACTTACGGAACCCACATCGATTCCAACAACAATCATTGGCTTCCCTTTCTCAATTCATCCGGCACAAAATTGGGTACTTTCCTTTTCCGTCCCGTCTAAGTCCTGATTGAGGCTGCTCTACGCTTTCGCGGTCCCAGTCGGCCAACTCAACGAAAGGCGCAATCTTGTGCCTGAGTCGCCAGCGGAACCTTGCGTTT
Source organism: Terriglobia bacterium (assembly GCA_041484625.1). Taxonomy (GTDB): domain Bacteria; phylum Acidobacteriota; class Terriglobia; order Versatilivoradales; family Versatilivoraceae; genus JBGPHY01. The sequence goes on from JBGPHY010000190.1 coordinate 2,399, forward strand.
CGGGATGACTGTTATATTGTTGAGTAACTCGGGTGGCAGCTGGCAGGACGAACTTCATAGAATTAACTCAGCCAGTCCACCTAATCAGTGAGCATCAAGGACGCTTCAACATCGGCCTACCGCAAGGCGGAGTGTAATTTATCACAAAGCTCACCCCTTCACCACTCTCAAATAGGCAGGACTCTGAAACCACCGATGAGATAATGTGGATGATCAGGAGCACCAGGAGAATGCCGATTCCCGTCTCTACCATCGCAGCCTCTTTAGGATAGACCAGCTTAATTATGGCGCCGGTTGCAGAGTCAGGCCGTAGAAAATTCCGAGCACCAACATCTCCACGAGCCCTCCGGGAGTTGCCCACAATACATGATGGTGCGGTATTCGAAGGTGACAGAATTGTTTTCCTGGTGACTCCAATAAAGACCCTGTAGTTCAGTCAGAATCCCCGTCCCTGAACCAATATCGGCGATCGTTGAGCTATGCGTCAGCCCGCACTCCAGTTTCAGTGTGCTCAGGACTTCCGCAGGATAACCGGGGCGGTATTTGACGTAGTTCTCCACACGGTTGGAGAATCGCTGAGTGAAGTCCGTTTTTGCATTCACCGGCCAATCCTATCACAAACCGAGCCCCAGGGAGTCATGTGTGCCGCTGGCAGAGGTATGCTCCCAAAGGACCTGGCGACGAGATGAGTTTGACCCTCAACGAGTTTACTGGGGGGCTGCTTGGAGCGTGCGCCCTGCATTGTTCCTTCCGTGTTCCTTTTCACCATTCTCAAAAGAATCCTGCACCTGCCGCTTGGTTTGTGGTATGTTTCGTTACCGAGGGGTTGGCTTGTCGTTTCGGCTGTGCGGTTCTATCTGAACCCGGGCAGATTGAATCACTGATCGTTGGCTTACCTGTTGCCGACAGGGTTCAGTAGTCATTCTTGTAGGCGAGCTGGCTTCTCATGACAACGCACCCCACCCCTGCCCACCCAATCGCTCTAATTCCCGTTGAAAACTGTTACCAGTGCGGCAAATGTACCGCCGGTTGTCCGATGGCTGAGCGGATGGACGTTATGCCCAATCAGATCGTCCGTCTGGCACAATTGGGTGAACTGGAGCGAGCCTTGCGTGCCGAGTCCATCTGGCTCTGTGTCTCCTGCCAGACCTGCAGCACCCGTTGTCCGAAATCGTTTGACTGTGCAGGCCTCATGGACATCTTGAGACAGCAGGCTGTGGAGCAGGCCAAGGCGGCTCCGTCGCAGGTTCGAACCCAGCTCTTTCAGAAAGCGTTCCTTCGAAACATTCGCCGCTACGGGCGACTGAACGAGTTGGAACTCGTCAGGACCTTCAAGACCTTAGCCTTCTTGAAAGATATGAACATACCCTTTCTCGTCAAAGATGCACTCTTAGCTTTCAAGCTGCAACAACGGGGCAAGCTGTACCTGATGGGAGAGAGAGTTCGAGATCGTGGTGTGGTCGACAGAATTTTCCAGCGTTGCCTCTAGCAGGAGAAGGATTCAAGGTGGAAATCGGTTATTACCCCGGGTGCGCGCTCCACGGCTCTTCCAACGACTACGAGGCCTCCGTGCATGCCTGCCTGAAAGCCCTCGATGTGAGTCTTCGCGAGTTGGACGACTGGATCTGCTGCGGGGCGACAGCCGCCCATTCGCTGAATCACAAGCTCTCCATCGCTCTTCCCGCCCGTAACCTGGGCCTGGCCGAGCGAGACGGCTTTACCCAGATGCTGGCCCCCTGCCCGATGTGCTCTATGGAACTGATCAAGGCCGGGAGATGCCTGGCTGAAGACCCGCAAGTGAGGAAGGAGATCTCCGGCATCGTGGAATTGCCCGTAACCGGAAAGACGAAGGTGCTCAATCTGATCCAGGTCTTCCAGCAAGTCGGTCTCGAGCGACTCAAATCCTCCGTCAAAACTACCCTCGAGTCGGTTCGGGCAGCTTGTTACTACGGCTGCCTTCTGACGCGTCCGCCCGAGACCTTGCAGTTTGACGATTGTGAACAGCCCTCCAGCATGGAGAAGATCTTGGAGGCACTTGGCGCCAAGGTTGTCACCTGGAACTACAAGACCGAGTGCTGTGGCGCCGGCATGACCATGGCCAACGAAGAAACGGTGCTGGACCTGTCCCACAAGATCCTGTCCAACGCCGCGGCGCATGGAGCCAATTGCCTGGTGGTGGCCTGTCCCATGTGCCATGTCAACCTCGACATGAAGCAGGGGGACATAGAGAGTCGGTTCAACGTGAGGCATGGAATGGTGGTTTATTACCTGTCCGACCTGGTCGGACTGGCCCTGGGGTTGGATCCCCAAACCCTTGGCATTGACCGTCATTTTGTGACCCGGCCCGCATCGCCGGCCCAAGTTGCGAATTAAGGAACTGGAGAGATTCGAATGTCCAGAATCGGCGTGTTCACCTGCTGGTGCGGTGAAAACATCGCCCGAACAGTAGACGTGGAGAGAGTGGCCGAGGCGGTCGCCCAGATCCCGGGTGTACGTTGCTCAGTCCACAACAAGTATATGTGTTCCGATCCCGGCCAGACGATGATCCGGGAGAAAATCGCATCGGAACGGTTGGACGTGCTAGTGGTGGCCTCCTGTTCGCCTCACATGCATTTGAAAACCTTTCGCAAGGCCGCCGGTCAGGCCGGCATCAACCCTTACCTGGTGGAAATGTCCAACATCCGCGAGCATTGTTCCTGGGTACACCATGATAAGGAGAAAGCCACAGAAAAAGCCATTCAGCTGATCCGCCTTTCGGTGGAAAAGGTGCGGCGCAACCGGGCTCTGGAGCCCATCAAGGTACCCGTCACTAAGCGGGCGCTGGTCATTGGCGGCGGCGTAGCCGGCATCCAGGCAGCCCTGGACATTGCCGATACGGGTTATGAAGTGGTTATGGTAGAACGCGAGCCCTCCATCGGTGGTAAGATGGCCGGCCTCTCCGAAACCTTTCCCACCCTGGACTGTTCCCAGTGCATCCTCACCCCGCGCATGGTCGAGGTCGGCCAGCACTCGCGCATCCGGCTTTACAGTTACTCGGAAGTGGAGAGTGTCGACGGGTACGTAGGCAACTTCAAGGTGACCATTCGTCAGAAAGCTCGCTATGTCGACATCGACAAGTGCACCGGGTGTGGCGAGTGTTGGAACTGTTGTCCGCTCAAGAAACAACTGAGCGAGTTCGACTACGGCATGGGCACTCGCCGGGCAATTTATGTCCCATTTCCCCAAGCCGTGCCTGCCCGTCCGGTCATCGACAAAAACGCCTGTACCAAGCTGAAGAAGGGCGGCTGCGGACTTTGTGAGAAGAAGTGCCTGGCTAAGGCCATCAACTTTAAGGACCAGGACAAATTGGTTGAGGAGTTGGTGGGAGCAATTATTGTGGCTACGGGCTACCAGTTGTATAGGGTCGGCCAAGACCAGGGAAAAAGGAAACTCTCCGGGTACGGCGAATATGGCTATGGGCGTTATAAGGACGTCATCGACTCGCTCCAGTTTGAGCGTCTGGTATCGGCTTCCGGGCCCACCGGCGGGGTGATTAAGCGCCCGTCTGATGGAGTTGTTCCCAACACGGTGGTCTTTATCAGCTGCGTCGGTTCACGCGATAACGCGAAGGGCCTGTCATACTGCTCGAAGATCTGTTGTATGTATACGGCCAAGCACACCATGCTCTACAAACACAAGGTTCATGAGGGCCAGGCCCACGTTTTCTACATGGACATTCGCGCGGGAGGGAAGAATTACGACGAATTCGTCCGCCGGGCCATTGAGCAGGACGGCGCTCGCTACCATCGAGGCCGCGTCTCGAAGATTACCGAGGAGAACGGTAAGCTGATTGTTCGCGGAGCCGACACGCTGGCTGCTGTGCCCCTGACCATTGAAGCCGACATGGTGGTGTTGGCTGCGGCGATGAGACCCTCGGATGGCGCTGAGGAATTGGCCCAAGAATTGGGAGTTGGCTACGACGAATTCGGATTTTTCTCCGAATCCCATCCTAAGCTACGGCCGGTAGAAACCAATGCGGCCGGGGTCTTCATCTGCGGCGCCTGCCATGCTCCCAAGGACATCCCTGAAGCCGTGGCCCAGGCTTCGGCCGTGGCCGGCAAGGTTCAGGTCATGTTCGGCCACGATGAGATGACCCGGGAGCCTGAGATTGCCAGCATTAACGAGCAAACCTGTGCGGCGTGTTTCGCCTGCGTACGGACCTGCCCCTACCATGCTATCGAAAAGACGGAGATCCGGTCGCCCAAGGGGATACTGGTCAAGCGCACGGCCCGGGTGAATTCGGGATTGTGCATGGGATGCGGGACCTGTGTTTCGGTGTGCCCCTCCAAGAGTGCCGATCTGGAGGGTTTCAGTGAGCAGCAGATCTACTCCATGATCGAGAGCCTAGTATGAGCGCAACGCCAGCTTTTGAGCCCAAGATTGTAGCCTTTGTTTGTAATTGGTGCACGTATCTGGGGGCTGACCTGGCGGGAACCAATCGCCTGGAGTATCCCGCCAACGTGCGGATCATCCGTTTGCCCTGCACGGGCCGGATCGACTTCAACCTGCTTATTAAAGCCTTCGAGATGAAGGCCGACGCTGTGCTGGTTTCGGGCTGCCATCCGGGAGATTGCCACTATACTTCCGGAAACTACCACGCGCGCCGCCGGTGGATGCTCTTCCGGGAACTGCTGGCTATCCTGGGGGTTGATCTGGACCGAATTCATTTCACCTGGATTTCGGCGGCGGAAGGCAAGAAGTGGCAGCAGGTGATCACCGAAATCACCGAAAAGACCCGGGAGATGGGGCCGTATGCTTACCTTTCGCCGGCCAGAACGGCTACAGATGAGCAGTGGCGCGAAGAGGCTGTTTCATGATCGAAAGTCTACGGAAAATTTGTCGGGATCTTCTGCAATCAAATGAGGTTCAGGTCGTCATCGGCTACGGGCAGAGCGGACCCGGCAAACCCGTTCATCCAGTCTTCGTCCGTCGACCCGAAGACATTCACCAACTGGTCTGGAACGAACACTGTTACACAAACCTGGTGGCTTACTTGAAGCGCAAGGAGGTCCAGTCGTTGGGGAAAGCCGCCATCATTGTCAAAGGTTGTGACGAACGGGCGCTGGTGGTGCTCGAGAAAGAGTCCCAGCTGGAACGCAAAAATCTCCATGTGATCGGAGTCGCGTGCGAAGGCATGGGGGAGCCAAGGTTGAGAAAATGCCAAACCTGCAAGGTCCGGCTGCCCCGCTTTGCCAATGAGGTAGTTGGGCAGATGGCCTCCGCCGTGGATGACAGCAGACCTCGCTGGAATGAGTTGGAGGAATTCCTGAAGCAGTCCCCCGCTGAACGAATGGCTTACTGGGTAGAGGAGCTGGGTCGTTGCCTAAAGTGCTACGCCTGCCGCCAGGTCTGCCCCCTCTGTTATTGCGAGCGCTGCCTGGTCGACAAGAACCGGCCGACTTGTATCAATACCTCGGCCACTCCCAAGGGCAACTTTGCCTGGCACATCACACGGGCCTTCCACCTGGCAGGTCGCTGTGTGGGCTGCGACGAGTGCACGCGGGCTTGCCCGGTGGGGATCGACCTGCGCCTGCTCAACCAATCGCTGGCCAGGGCTGCCGAGGAGCAGTTCAATTACAGGGCCGGCATGGACCCCCAGGCCGAGATCCTCCTCGGTTCATACTCCCTTCAGGACAAGGAGAGTTTCATCGGATGAGCGAAGTGATATCAACGACCGACTTACGTCAATTGGTCGGAGACTGGCTGAGCCAGGGTAAGCGGGTTGTAGGACCCCGACAGGTCAAGCCCGATTTGATCCTGTATGAACCGCTGGTCAATGGCGAGCAGCTGTTGCTCGATGGGTTTGTCCGCCCTTCCAACTCTATCAAGGAATTTGTCTTTCCACGTCACGAATCAGTTTACGCCTATCTGTTCCAAGGCAAGGAACTGGATCTTGTGGACGCTGAAGTTCCCTTCCGGGAACAAGTACTTCTCGCCGCCCGACCCTGTGATGCTGCAGCACTGCCTATCCTGGACCCGTTGTTCAACTGGGACTATGAAGATGAATTTTACAACACCCGGCGTCGGACCACTACGGTCGTCTCTCTGGCCTGCCTGGCTCACGACGACGCCTGCTTTTGTACCTCCGTCGGTCTGGGTCCCGCAGAAACTCGGGGGTCGGATGCCATCTTGCTGTCTACGGGGGATGACGAGTTCGTCGTTCAGCCCGTGAATGAGAAAGGCCGGGCTTTGTTTTCCGGACACACTCGTGGTTCTGCAGCGGAGCCCACATTTCCACCGGGCCCCAAAAAGAAGTTCAAGCCCGGTCATGTTCAGACCTTCCTTCGAGAACAATTTGAAAGCTCTTTCTGGCAGGAACAAACGTTACGCTGCCTGGGATGCGGCGCTTGCGCCTATACCTGTCCTACCTGCCACTGCTTCGATATCGTGGACGAAGGAAATGCGACGGGTGGCATCCGCGCCAAGAATTGGGATTCCTGCCAGTTTTCGATGTTTACTTTACACGCTTCAGGCCACAATCCCCGCAACGTTCAGGCACAGCGCCAACGCCAGCGCTTACTGCATAAGTTCCTCGTATATCCGGAGAAGTTCGGGAAGATACTGTGCACCGGTTGCGGCAATTGCACTCGCAACTGTCCAGTCAGCCTGGGAGTGCTGAGCGTGTTGGAGGCGCTGGGGACCGGTCAGTCGATATGAAGAACATCTACAAGCCAGAACTGATGGAAGTGTTGGAGATTCGTCGCCAGACGCCTGATGTCAAGTCTGTCAAGGTCCGCT
>JBGPHY010000191.1:0-9110 GCA_041484625.1 Terriglobia bacterium
ATCTCGTGAACATTACTGGCATTCCGGGGGTCAGCAAGGTTCCCATCCTGCGGTACTTCTTCTCCAAAGAAAGCAAGGTACGGAGCGAATCTGAGATTATTGTCGTGATCACACCCCACATCGTCAGGCTTCCGGAGTATATTGCAGATGACTTTGCCTCGCTGGCCATCCTGGGTTCGGGGAACAGTCCGCGGCTCATTGGAAGGCCGGTGCAGTTGACTGGATACAATCCGCCTGTCGGCAAGGGAAGCAAAGCCGGACCAACGCCCCCCGTTCCAGTTGGAGGATCTGCACCGGAAAGAGTCCCACCGCCCTCCAGCGCACCGCCTTCCGAACCGTCCACTGTAACCCAGTCCGCTCCGCGCTTGGCCTTTGTCACGTTGGTTCCCTCGACACCTGAGATGACTGTAGGAACAAGATTCTCAGTTTCAGCATCCGTTGAAAATGCTCAAAACGCTTATGCCCTGTCTCTCAACCTCTCCTTCAATCCTAAGGTAGTCAAGTTCGTGGAAGCGCAGAATGGCGGATTCCTGAGCAGTGACGGCAAAGTCATCGCCATAGCGCTTCGGCCCGATAACGATGCAGGCCAGGCAGTGGTTTCGGTAACCCGTCCCCCGGAAAGCCAAGGAATGAACGGTCGAGGGGTGTTGCTGAACCTAGTCTTTGAGGCAGTGGGTACTGGCGTTTCGCAGATCAATTTCACTCAGGCAAATGTCCGCGATCCGAACCAAGCCACGTTGCCCACGAGCTTCACTGGGACCCAGGTAAGTGTGAAATAGTGGATCGTTTCTTGAGTGGATCATTTATGAGGGCCGGTGGACGACAACCCCGCGGGGGTTCGGTGTGAACAGCCCCGGGATGAAGCCTGCTGGCAGTGGTCAGCCACGAAACCCATGGGTAAGATGCCAAAGACGAGGTCCACCCTGAAGGGATTGAACTGCTCGTCCTCCGGTTCAGCCAACCCCGAAGTCGGCCACACGCTGGTGGAGTTGATCGCGACAGTCTCCATCATCAGCATTCTGGCCATGGGGGTCCTTCCGCTGGCTCGAATATCGGTCAAGCGGCAAAAGGAAACGGAATTGCACCACTCCTTGCGCGAGATGCGGGAAGCGATCGATCATTACAAGGATGCGGCAGACCGCGGATTCATCGAGGTTAAACTTGGAACTGACGGTTACCCACCCGACATGGAGACGCTGGTCAAGGGAGTAACCCAGCTGAACACTACCGACAAGAAGCTTCGGTTTCTGAGAAGAATTCCAATCGATCCCATGACGGGCAAGGCGGAGTGGGGATTGCGTTCTTCACAAGACAGCCCGGACTCGAGCAGCTTTGGTGGCCAAAATGTTTACGACGTGTACAGCAAGAGCGGCGGAGTGGCTTTAGACGGAAGCAAGTATTCTGAATGGTAAGGCCATGCAAGATTTGCCATTAGAGAAAAGAGTGCGTTGGGCTCCTTCAGAACCACGGTTGGCAGAGCCAGGTCCTTGTCATTGCCATCACCGTAACCACCAGGGTTATACGCTGATCGAACTGATGATTGTCCTGACCATCATTTCTATCCTGGTGACAATTGCCCTCCCCATTGCCAATGCCGCCATTTTGCGCACCAAAGAAGCTGTGTTAAAAAGCAACCTCTTTACGCTACGCAGCCTGATCGACCAGTACACGGCTGACAAACTCAAAGCCCCCCAGTCCCTGCAGGATCTGGTAACTGCCGGTTACCTGAGAGCCATCCCCAAAGATCCCATCACCGGCTCTGCCGACACATGGCAGACGGTCACCGAGGAATCCACCATTCTCCCCGAGCAAACAGAGGTCGGGATTTACGACATTCACAGCGGATCGAGCGCCACCTCTTCAGAAGGCACACCCTACAATACTTGGTAAGGAGTACTCGTTATGCCTGACCCTCACCCGGCGATCCAGCTTAGCGCACTAGTCCCTCCAGAGGGCTACTGGCTGTGGCATAAAGTTTCTTGGGTATCCGCCCGGCCAAGAAGGCGAGCCTTCCGGCACATGTGGCGTAATTCATAGCTTCGGCCATGGCAACGGGATCTCGCGCCAAAGCAATCCCGGTATTCATCAGCACGCCGTCCGCTCCCAGTTCCATAGCCACCGCCGCGTCCGAAGCGGTTCCGACTCCTGCGTCAACAATGAGTGGAACCTCGGTGATCATCTCCCTCAAGATCTGAATATTGGCCCGGTTTTGTATTCCCATGCCCGAACCGATGGGGGCCCCTAATGGCATCACCGCAGCGGCACCAGCATTGACCAGCCGACGGGCCATCACCACGTCGTCATTAGTGTAAGGCAGAACGATGAATCCTTCTTTGACGAGGATCTCGGTTGCTTGTAAGAGACCGATGTTGTCCGGAAAAAGTGTCTTCTCGTCGCCAATCACCTCCAGCTTTACCCAGTCTGAAAGTCCGGCTTCCCTGCCCAACCGTGCTATCCGGACAGCATCTTCCACGTTGTAACAGCCCGCCGTGTTGGGCAGTATGAAGTGCTTCTTGGTATCAATCCAATCGAGCAGGGACTCTTTCCTCCGGTCTGAGATATTCACTCTCCGCACAGCTACCGTCACTACCTCAGCTCCCGATTTCTCCAGGGCCTCAGCCATTTGTGGAAAAGTCTGGTACTTTCCGGTGCCGACCATAAGCCTCGAGGAGAATTCCCTTCCGGCAATTCTAAGTTTGTCGTCGTTCATACGCTTCTCATTTTCATTCCAGCAAGAATTAGAAACCTCTCCTCCTTAAGTTTAGTGCAAGTAAGGTGAGTTTGCGATGAGATTCCTTTCAAACTGGCGTGCGCTTGACCGGCAGGTCACGGCGCGCTAAGGTTAAGTGAGAAGCCCCCATCTCAACGAGGACTCACTGATGGACCACCCGAAGACAGCAGGCTCGCCCGCGCCGTCGAAGTACACCAACCGCCTGATTCATGAGACCAGCCCATATCTCCGCCAACATGCCCATAACCCGGTGGAGTGGTATCCCTGGGGACCGGAAGCTTTGGAAAAAGCCAATCGTGAAAATAAGCCCATCCTGCTCAGCATCGGGTACTCGGCGTGCCATTGGTGCCATGTGATGGAGAAGGAGTCATTCGAAAACCATGAGATTGCCCAGATCATGAACCGCCAGTTCGTAAACGTTAAGGTGGATCGGGAGGAGCGCCCGGATTTGGACACTATTTACATGAACTATGTTCAAATGAGCACAGGCGGCGGCGGTTGGCCCATGACCGTCTTTTTGACTCCTGGCCAGGTTCCATTCTACGGGGGGACATACTTCCCTCCAGATGATCGGTACGGACGCCCCGGGTTTCCCAAGGTGTTGAAGGCCGTTGCAGATGCCTATCAAGAAAAACAAAGGGAAATAGAGAAGCAGGGTCCGGAGATAGTACGGAGTCTTGAGCAGATCAATTTACCTTTAAACTCCGCAGGTCGAATAAATGGCGAGCTTCTCGATTCCGCCTATGAAAACCTGGCCCAACGGTTTGACTGGACTTACGGGGGAATTGGCGGAGCCCCAAAGTTCCCGAACGCCATGAACCTGTCCTTTTGCCTCCGTTACCACCTCCGGGCAGCAGACCGCGAAGCCCGCCGGTTTGTGGAACTCAGCCTTGATAAGATGGCCTATGGGGGGATGTACGACCAACTGGGTGGTGGGTTTCACCGCTACTCGGTGGACGATCGATGGATGGTTCCTCACTTTGAGAAGATGCTCTATGACAATGCTTTACTGAGTCGCCTTTACTTGGAGGCGTACCAGTTGACGCGGAAACCGCTTTATCGTCGAGTGACTGAAGAAATCCTGGATTACGTGTCACGGGAAATGATCAGCCCCGAGGGCGGCTTCTATTCGACCCAGGATGCCGACAGCGAAGGAGAAGAAGGCAGATTCTTCGTGTGGAGACCGGAGGAAATTCAAGGCCTCTTGCGCGCATCGGATGCGCAGGTGGTCTGTCGTCACTATGGGGTCACCGCAGCCGGCAACTTCGAAGGTGCCAACATCCTTCACGTCGCCCGGCTCCCCGAGGATCTTGCTGTGGATGTTGGCCTTGACCCTGCCGCTCTGGTGCAACTCCTAGCAGAGAGCCGGACGATCCTCTTCAGAGAACGGGAGAAAAGAGTCAAGCCTCACCGGGATGAGAAGATTCTCACCAGTTGGAATGCCATGATGAGCATCAGCTTTGCAGAGGCCGGGATGGCCTTTCTTCGACCTGACTATCTGGCTTTGGCTCGCAGAAATGTACAGTTCCTTCTGGACAAATTGTGCACAGGTGATCAAGTTCACCGCACATTCAGTGACGGGCAAGCCAAATTGGCTGGATACTTGGAGGATTACGCCGGCCTCGTGGAAGTATTGATCAGCCTCTACGAGGCCACGGGCGAGCCTCGCTGGCTGGAATCGGCGCTCAGTTTCAACGAAGAACTGTTGCGTCAATTTTGGGATGAACCAACTCGAGGGTTCTTCCTCACGGGTACGCGCCACGAAATGCTGATCACCAGAGTCAGGGACTTCTATGATAATGCTACTCCGGCGGGTAGTTCGGTAGCAGTCCTCAACCTGCTCCGTCTGGCGATCCTCAACGGCAACGCTGGCTACAGAGAGATTGCCGAACACAATCTGGAAAGCATGGCCATTCCTATGTCTCGATTCCCGGAAAGATTCGGTTATCTGCTCACAGCTGCGGATTTCTACCTGGGGCCAGTTCGTGAGATTGTGCTCGTGGGGGGAGCCAGGGCACCGGAGACCACCCGTTTGTCCGAAGCTATCTACAGCCACTATGTGCCCAAAAAGGTGGTGGCTCGTCTCGACCCGTCTGGCAGGGATTCAGCCCACCTGGCGCTCTTGGAGGGGAAATCGTTAGTCGGCGGAAAACCGGCCGTCTACATTTGCCGGGATCACTCCTGCCAGTCTCCTATCACCGATGGCTCGGAGTTGGAGCGACAACTGCGCGAAGGCTCTTGAGGTTTGCATGAAGGAGTGGTAAACACCCCACCCTCTGAAGCTGGCGACACGTCTTTACTTCAGCCACAAGGGATTCCTATTCCGTTGTCGGTGAAGGGGTCTGCCCGGAGAGACCTCCCCTTATGGATTTCGTGTCTGGACGGTGAGGTCGAGGAAATAATGGTGGACGAGAAGGGGATCGAACCCTCGACCTCGGCGTTGCGAACGCCGCGCTCTCCCAACTGAGCTACTCGCCCTGCGGATCAACCCAGCTCTTGTATCACTTTGAGCCTGTTTCGGTCAAGCCGGATGCACGTGCTTTATTGCGTTCGAGGGTTGCTTGATTCCCTGATAGAAATGTCACAAAATGTGGACGCTTGGTGGAGGGTCGTGCAACACTTACATGAGAGGGCATGTAGCGCCAATTGGCAGCTTAGGATACGGGCTTGTTCATCGTCATGACCTGGGGGTTGAAGTAGGGACAATAGCCCCACGAAACACTCCCACAATGTCGCAGTGTTGGTGATGCGCCTTCCGTTGAATGGCGAGATCGCATGGAAACACCGGTTGGAAGTCTAAAATGTCCTAACTGTGGAGGGGCGGCTGCAACCGGCAGTGTGATTTGCAGCTGGTGTGGTTCAACCCTGTTCACGGTGGCGTGTCCGCACTGTTTCGCTTCCCTCTTTGTGGGAATGAAGCACTGCCCTTCTTGCGGTGCCGAAGCCATCAGAGATCCCGCTTCTCAATCTTCTCCATCGAAATGTCCCCGCTGCGCGATTCCTCTGCTACTAGTGAAGGTGGGAGAAACTGACCTCAGCGAGTGCCGCCGCTGTGGAGGCCTGTGGGTGGATAAGGCTTCGTTTGAAAAGATTTGCGAAGAAAGGGAAGAACAGGAGGCAGTACTTGGCCAGGGTACCTCGGCTCCCGCACCAGCTAATGCCGCCGGCGTCTCTAATGGGCGGTTGTATGTGCCCTGCCCTCGCTGTGGGAACCTCATGAACAGGATCAACTTTGCAGGATGTTCAGGAGTTGTGATTGACTGGTGCAAGGATCACGGGAGCTGGTTCGATCATCAGGAACTTCGAGAGATTGTCTTGTTTATTCAAGCCGGCGGTCTCAAGAAATCCCGGGAAAGGGAACTCCAACGAATTCGCGAGGAGACCCGTCGGTTAAAGGAGCAGGAACGGGAATTGATTACCGCCAGACTCCGGGAGGGAGGGTCTGTTGTCTTGGGCACTGAATGGAAACAGGACCCAGGACTGCTGGCAGACATCCTCACCAGCATCTGGAAAGGGATGCCGAAAGCTTGATAGTCCGTGGTTCTACTGGTCGATTCCAACAGGCTCCAGGATCTCCTCTTAAGATACCATACCACATTGCCGAAAGCTGAAGAAGTCAATCGAACTACTTCCGGCGCGGGCCGTTCTGCCTTTTTGGTCGGCATTGGAATTTTCCTGAGCCGCCTCGCAGGGTTGGTTCGGGAACGGGTTTTTGCCCACTATTTTGGGAACTCTGCTGCTGCGGATGCCTTCAAGGCCGCCTTTCGGATTCCGAATTTCCTGCAAAATCTATTCGGGGAAGGCGTGCTTTCAGCGTCCTTCATCCCGGTGTATTCGGGACTCCTGGCCCGGGAAAAGGCAGTCGAGGCCGACCGAGTGGCCGGGGTTGTTGGCACTTTGCTGGCACTATGCACCTCTCTCCTAGTCCTGATTGGCGTCTCTGTCACCCCCTTTTTAATCGACGCGATTGCGCCCGGCTTTCAAGGTGAAAAGAGGGCACTGGCAATTCAATTGGTGCGAATCTTCTTCCCGGGATCCGGCTTGTTAGTGCTGTCGGCCTGGTGTCTCGGGGTCTTGAACAGCCACCACCGATTCCTTCTCTCCTACACGGCACCGGTGATCTGGAACCTGGTCATCATCGTAGCACTGGTCACTTTCGGCGGACGGATGCCTCAGTTTCCCCTGGCCCAGGCTGTCGCCTGGGGGTCGGTACTCGGAAGCGGATTTCAATTCCTGACGCAACTTCCCGTTGTCCTGCACCTGGCACGTCACTTGAGAATCTCCTTAGATTGGGCTGCCACTAGCGTTCGGACCGTTATCCGGAATTTCGTCCCGGTTTTCTTCAGCCGCGGGGTCATCCAAATTAGCGCCTATGTGGATGCCTTTCTCGCCAGTCTCCTGCCCACTGGAGCAGTGGCAGCCCTCGGTTATGCGCAAGTGCTCTATACCCTTCCCCTCGGCCTGTTCGGGATGTCGGTATCGGCTGCCGAACTCCCTCTGATGTCCAGGACTTTGGGGAACAAGGACGAGGTGGCAAGCCAGCTTCGACAACGATTGAACGCAAGCCTTTCCCAGGTGGCCTTGTTTGTTGTCCCTTCGTCTATGGCTTTCTTGGCCTTTGGGGATGTCGTTTCCAGGCTGGTGTACCAGTCCGGACAATTTACACGACGGGATGGAACCTATCTCTGGGGGATTCTGGCAGGTTCAGGTGTGGGTCTGCTGGCATCAGCTCTGGGGAGGATCTATGCTTCGACCTGTTATGCGATGCATGACACTCGGACTCCCCTGAAATTCGCCGTCTTGCGCGTGTCGGTGACTACAGTCTTGGGGTATCTTTTTGCGCTGCCCCTGCCGCCTGCCCTCGGACTTGATCCCAAGTGGGGAGTGGCTGGATTGACCGCCTCGGCAGGACTTGCCGGCTGGCTGGAGTTTGCCTTGCTCCGCCGTTCGCTGACCCGGAAGATAGGACCTACCGGTGTGACGCCTGCTGCTTTGGGGAGACTCTGGCTAGCCACTGTGGCAGGCGTACTGGTGGGCTGGCCGATAAAGCTGGTCCTTGCATCAACCCACCCTGTCGTTCAAGGAGCAGGAGTCCTGGGTAGCTACGGATTGGTGTACTTTGCTGCGGCAGCAGTATTGGGTGTGGATGGAGCCAAGAGGATATTGGCCCGAGCTGGAACTCTTCTGAGAATAGCCTAATCCGTTCCCCCGGAAAGTATTATTTCGATAACAAGGAGCTTCTTTATGATATTCGGATCCGTGATCCTCGAAGTTGCTCTTGGAGTGATTTTGCTCTATTTGCTCCTGAGCGTAGTATGTTCCTCGGTCAATGAATTGGTTGCCTGGGCTCTGAATTGGCGAGCAAAGACCTTGAAGAACGGCATTCAGCAATTATTGAACGATCCTACGCTTCAGGGCATTGCCGAACATATCTACCAGCATCCGCTAATCAAACCGTTGCATCCCCCTGGAAAGGCGCCTTCTTATATTCCGTCTCAATTCTTCGCGCTGGCACTGTGCGATGTGTTGAAAGAGGCCGTAGCCAGTAATGCCCCTTCCAGAAACCTGTCTGTAATCACACAGGGAGGGACACCAGGTGGAAGTCCAGCTTACGAGCCATTGACGTTGGCCGGCCTTCAGAAGACCATTGCTTCCTTGCCTGCTGACAGTTCCTTAAGGAAGGTTTTGTCAATGCTGGTGGATGAATCGGTCACCGGGATCACTCACGCAACCCAGAGAATCGCACACTGGTTTGACGGAACCATGGAGCGGGTCTCGGGATGGTATCGCCGGAAGTCGCAGATTTTCCTGTTCGTGTGCGCCTTTGTTCTGAGCTTGGGGCTCAACCTGGACACCTTGATGATGGCGAACCTCCTTCTACATGACTCCGTCTTGCGAAGTACACTTGCAATTACAGCCCAGGAAGTGGCCAAACAACCGAGACCGGAGGCCTCTGGGTCTGGAGCCAGTCCCCAGGAATCCCTGGCTTTGATAGCGGGGATCGAAGACAAACTCGAAAAAATCCAATTTCCCATGGGATGGACCGTGGAAGGTCCACGTCGGATACCGGCGAATTTCAGGGAGGGCCTCATCAAGCTCGCGGGGATTTTGCTGACCACCTTTGCTCTCTCGCTGGGAGCTCCTTTCTGGTTTGACAGCTTGAATAAACTAATAAATCTTCGTGCTGCCGGGATTCCTCCGACGAAGAGCCGTTCCGGGGACGCTTGATTGCATGTGCGCATCAAAGTTGAGCCGGGAGATTTCAAGATCTGGGTTGGCGCTAGTTCCGCTGAGGGACTGGAGGGGAGTTTCGCAGTGGCTGATGACCAGCAAGGCGGAGCGCGACCCCGTCATTAGAACGGAGATTCTTCACGGAGTC
>JBGPHY010000192.1:0-9106 GCA_041484625.1 Terriglobia bacterium
CCTTCTACCTCCCCGACAAGCGGATGTCTCATTATCTGAGCAGGGCGGCATTGCAGGAGAGTAACTGAGGTAGCAACACGGAAGAATTACCTATGCAAACCATGAGAAATGCCTTGGCGGGGCATGCCAATAGCAGCGAAATGCTTCTCGATATGGTGAACTCCAACCGACATGGGCAGCCTGTAGGCATCTATTCGATCTGTTCTGCCAATCGGTTTGTCCTGGAAGCCGGCCTGATGCGGGCTCTGGAGGACCACACGGTGGTGTGTATTGAATCCACCTGCAATCAGGTCAACCAGTTTGGCGGCTATACTGGAATGGCGGCTGCAGACTTCCGTGATTTCGTTAAATCGGTCGCCCAATCCATGAACTTTCCGCAAGACCGGGTTATCCTGGGAGGGGATCACCTGGGGCCGCACGCCTGGCAAAAGGAGCCCTCCCGCCAGGCCATGGAGAAAGCTCGGGAACTGGTGCGGAGCTACGTGCTGGCCGGCTACACCAAGATCCACCTGGACGCCAGCATGCGCTGCGCAGACGATTCCGGCGACCCTCTGTCGGCCCTTGACGAACGGATGGTGACCGAACGGGCAGTGGAACTGTGCCAGGTAGCCGAGGCAGCATTCACCGAATTGCCGAAAGGTTCTCCTCCCCCCGTTTACGTCGTCGGAACGGAAGTTCCCATCCCGGGGGGTGAGCAAACCAGCCAGTCAGGGGTTCCTGTCACCCGTGTCGGTGATGTCGAAGGAACTCTGTTGCTGGCGCGGGATGCCTTCCGGGCAGCAGGCCTGCAGTCTGCCTGGGAACGGGTGATCGCCGTGGTAGTTCAACCCGGTGTGGAGTTTGGTGATTCGGTGGTTTTTGAATACAATCGCGAGAAGGCTAAAGAGCTGTCGGTTTACCTGGAAAATCAATGGCCCCTGGTATTCGAAGCCCACTCCACGGACTATCAAACCCCGAATGGCCTCCGACACATGGTCGAGGATCACTTTGCTATCCTGAAAGTTGGACCCTGGCTGACGTTTGCCTTGCGAGAGGCCGTCTTTGGTCTGGAGTGTATAGAAAAGGAATGTTTGGCCAATCGGAAAGAAGTCACTCTCTCGCAATTCCGGAACGTCTTTCAGGAGACTATGCAGGACGATCCCCAACACTGGAAGCCCTATTATCACGGAGACGAAGAGTACCTCCGGTTTGCCCGAGACTTTAGCTTCAGCGATCGTTGCCGCTATTACTGGCCGCGTCCGGAACCCCAGGAGGCCCTGAGGCGTTTGCTTGGCAACCTCTCCGAACACCAGATCCCGCTGACCCTGCTAAGCCAGTTCCTGCCCGCGCAGTACCAGGCCGTTCGGAGCGGAATGCTTCCCAACCAGCCGCTAGCGCTGATCCGTCACAAAATCCTGGAGGTCATGAACGTTTATGCCAGAGCGTGCGGAATGAGGTGAGTGATGGTGTTCACCACAGAGGCACAAAGAACACAGAGAAGAGAAGATAGGATGACCAATAGAAACGGTGAACCCTCAAAGAAGCGGGTAATAAACACTCATGTCAGTTTCCAGCCCCCTGAAGGTCTTTCCTCTGTGTCCTCTGTGGTGAATTACACCTTGGGAGGAAAACACGTGGTCCGCTTGGTTTTTGCGTTGCTGTTAGTCCTGGTGTTAAGCCTTCCCAACCTCTTGGCGGCTGCGAAGGTTGACGTGTGGGCGGTGCCGAGTATCCAGAAGGTGCGACCGGATGATCCTGTGGAGACCACCAACCTCGTCTGGTCGCAACGAGCTAAAACCGTATCACTGGCAGGGGCAAAAAATGAACACGTGCCGTTCCAGGTGGTCATTTCAACTCCGCCGCCACCGACTCGCCACGATCCCGCAGCAGGAGGGTTCTTTGCCGAGGTCTCTGAACTGGTGTCGTCGCAGGACCGCATTCCAAAGGACCACATCCGGCTCTATGTCGAGCACGTCGTTCTGTGTTACGCCAAATCGAGCCCCGTCGGAGGCACCGGCTTTTGGCCGGACGCGCTGGTCCCTCTGACCAGGCCCTTCTCGATGCAAGCTGAGTTTCGGGGATTCGTGAGAAACCGAGCTCTCTGGGTAGATATCCAGGTTCCTCCGGAGGCAACAGCAGGACTTTACCGCGGGACTCTGAGCGTCACAAAGGATGGCACGGTCCTGGATTCGTTACAGCTGCACTTGAAAGTCTACAACTTCGCTCTTCCCCGGGAGACCCATCTCATTACCCATATGGGTGTCTTTGCCGGGCGTCTCAGTCAGTACTATCGAATCGCGGAGTCCTCGCCCGAGCTAAAGGGAATGCTCAGCCATTACCACGAGTTCCTCTATGCCAACCGGATGGAACCCTGGTTCAATGACGCGTTACAGCCCGAGATTGATGAGGCATCAGATGGGACTGTCCGTGTCATATTCGATGACAGCCTTTACGCTCACTATATGAACACGCTGAAAACTAAGCGTGTCATCCTGGAAGCCGAGCCGAGCCAATTGCGCAGTGGTTCTCGGTTTCCGGCGTTCTCGGAAAGTTCCATCCGTCGAGTCAGCGCATATTTGAAACAGGTTTTTGAATATTATAAGGCCCACGGCTGGGCCGACCGGCTGGTGATCAACAGTCCGATCGACGAACCGGCCACTGCCCAGCAGTATGAGGAGACCCGGAAATGGGCCGCGCTGGTCCATGCAGCAGCTTTCGGTGTTCCCTTTCTGGCCACGGAATCCCCCGTGCCTAAGAATCCGGCATGGGGTCCCCTGGTTGGGCATGTCAACAATTTCTCAATTCACGGGAACGACTTGAATCGGCCTGAAGTCAAACGTGCCATCCGGGAAGAACAAGCCAACGGAGGTGAGATTACCTGGTATATCTCCTGTGACCAGGTGTATCCTCAACCCAATTACTTCATCGACGCGCCGGCCATGGATCCCGTGATGGTCCCGTGGATTACCTGGCGCTACGGGATGAATGGGATCCTCTATTGGGACCTGGCCTTCTGGCCTCAGACTCCCGACCCCTGGCTGGATCCGGTCACTTACCTGAGTGGATTCCTCTGCAGTAACGGAGGGGTCTTGAATGGCGAAGGATCGCTGCTTTATCCCGGCAACCGCGCCCGGCAATATACAGGTCAGGACAATGTCGAAGGTCCCATCTCCTCATTGCGGCTGGAGTTGCTGCGGGAAGGAATTGAAGACTATGAATATCTCTGGCTGCTGAAATCCAAGGGCGACCGGGAATTTGCCGACCGGATGGTGGAAAGCCTGGTGGTGGACGTGAGTGCCTTCTCCCGCAATGTGCAGGAACTCCTCTCCGCCAGGGAGCGCATGGCCCAGCGAATCGAGATGTTGATGGAAAGGAAATAACCAGGAGCAATTTCTTGGCTGGGGATGTCTATTTCTCATTTACCAAGCAACCTGTCTTTTACGTAAAATTGATACTTGTCTGAATCCGGAGGCAATTGTGAAAAGGAATCGTGTCATTATTCTTTCAGTTCTGGTTGTCTGGGGATTGGCCGTTAATCTTCTCGCCGAAGTGTCTGTTCGAGAAGAGAAGCTTAAGATCCCCACCTGGGAGATTGGCCCTGCGGCCATTCATCCCCTTTTCCACGGCCCTCAAGGCCCTATCTATCCTTACACTTTGAACGAGACTCTTACCGACAACAAGGTGGACAAGGAATACAACGCCGTCTTTCTCGAGAATGAGTACATCCAGGTCCTGGTGCTTCCCGAGATCGGCGGACGGGTCCACGGTGCTCTCGATAAGTCCAACAATTACCGCTGGCTCTACTGGCAACCCACGATCAAACCGGGCCTCATCAGCATGACGGGCGCGTGGATTTCCGGAGGGATCGAGTGGAATTTTCCCCACGGGCATCGCCCTTCAGGATTCATGGCAGTGGACCACCGTGTCGTAAAACACGAAGACGGCAGCGCCACAGTTTGGGTCGGGGAGACTGAACCCATTTATCGCATGCGTTGGCTGGTGGGGATCACGGTGTATCCGGGTCGCAGTTATTTCCGCTGCGACTATGTGTTTATTAACCCCACAAATCACAAAAATCCCTTCCAATTCTGGGCCACCGCCTCCACTCATGCCAACGAATGGACCCAGGCTCAGTACCCCGGAGATATGGTGACCGGGCACAGTAAACACGAGTTCTGGAATTGGCCCATCCACAATGGAGTGGATCTCACCTGGTGGAAGAATGTCCCCAATGCCAGCAGTTACTTCGCTTTCAACAATCCTTCGGACTGGTTTGGGGCCTACGATCACAAGGCCGAGGCCGGAACGGTCCACGTGGCCGACCATCAGACCATGCCCGGGAAAAAATTGTGGACCTGGGGATCCGGCCCATCCGGACGGATTTGGGAAGACATTCTCACGGAGGGCGGTGGCGCCTACTATGAGCCGCAAGCCGGCGCCTGGAGCGACAACCAGCCCGACTACCACTGGATGGGGCCGCAACAGGTCCGTACAACGCACGATTACTGGTACCCCGTGCGTGACACGCGTGGATATCACAAGGCCAACAAGGATTTCGCTATCAACACGGACCTGCAGAAAGGAATGGCTTTTGCCGCTGTTTATGCCACGGGACCTGTCCAGGACTATAAAGTGGTGCTGAAAAACGCCAAGAGCGGCGCTGTCATAAAGGAAGCAGTGACTATGATCTCTCCGGACAAGCCCCTTACGATGGAGGTCCCGGTAAGTGGCGACGTTACAGTCTACGACCTGCATCTGGCTGTCTTCGACAAGTCCGGCAACCTGTGCATCGACCTTCAGCAGCAACCTCCCAAAAAGGTCGAACTCCCCGCGGGTTTAAAGGATCCGGGAGATCCCAAGAAAATGAAACAGGATGAACTCTTCCATTCCGGCGAATGGCTCGACAAATATGTCCGCCGGGAGGAAGGGCTGCCTTATTACCAGGAGGCGCTCAAGAAAGATCCTAAGGATTCCCGGGTCAATACAGAAATGGGCTTCCTGGCCATCAAACAGGCTAAATGGGAAGAAGCACTGAAGCACCTGAATGTTGCCTTGGAAAGAGACGCCGACAATTCGCGCATTTACTTTGGCAAGGGTCTCGCCCTGGCTGGCGCACAGAAATATGATGAGGCCTATGACCAGTTCTACCGGGCCACATACACCTACGATTACTTTGCAGCAGCTTATCTCAACCTGGCCCGGCTGGACCTGAGGCGCGGGGATTATCGCGGCGCCCTCGACAAGGCCAAAGAAGCGGAGTCGCAGAACGGTAAATTCGCGGATATACCGGCCTTGGAGGCCGCAGTCTACCGGCATCTCGGCGAATACAGTATGGCGCTGGCGGCGGCAGAGAAATCCCTGGAACTTGATCCGATGCATATGATGGGCGGCTACGAAAAGACCCTGGCCCTGAAATCTCAGGGGCAACCTGCCGACGATTGGGACGGGACCTGGAAGGCTTACATGCGAGAGGCAGTGCAGAACTATGCCGAACTGGCCACGGCTTATGCGGATACCGGGCTTTACCGGGACGCGGACACTCTGTTGGGCGGTTTTGCTGAGAGACAGGATGCTGCCGGGCTGAATCCGATGATTCATTACTTGCGAGGGTATTTCAAAAAGATGCAGGGGGACGGAGCGGGCGCAGCAGAAATGTTCAGCAAAGGGGCGCAGGGTCCCGTCCTCTACGTCAATCCCCATCGCCTGGAAGGGTTGGTGGCGCTGGAAGCCGCACTCCGTCTCAATCCGGGTGACGTCAACGCGCACCACTTCCTAGGAAACCTCCTTTATGCGCTGGGGCGCCGCCAGGAAGGACTGGCCCAGTGGAAGGAGGCTGTTCGCCTCAATGACCGCATCTCACTGTTCTGGCGAAATATCGGCTACGCGGAAAACCAGTTGAATCGGAACCCGCAAGCCGCCTATGCCTCTTATCAGAAGGTGATGCAAATCAACCCCAGGGACTCCCGGGCCTTGCTGGAGATGGATGAGGTGGCAGAACGGCTGAAGATGCCTGCCGCACAGCGGCTCGAATTCCTGGAGAAGCATCGGGAGGCTGTGAATCTGAAGGACGACCTGGTGATGCGTTGGGTCGACCTTCGTTTGCAAGCGGGAAAGAAGAGCGATCTTGAGGCTGCATACGAGTCTTTGAAGTCCCGACATTTCCACGTCTGGGAAGGAGGTTACGGAATTCATCTGGCCTGGGTAGAGGTCAACCAGAAGCTCGGCGACCTGGCTTTTGCCCGAAAGGACTACCCCACGGCACTCCAGTACTTCCAACAGGCTTGTGAGTACCCCAAGAACCTGGAAGTGGCCCCTCGCACGCCCGATCTGCGGGCTCACGTCAACTGGAACCTGGCCAAGGTCTATTTGGCCATGGGGCAGCCGGAAAAGGCCTCAGGTTACCTGAAGAGTATCCTGGATGAAAAGTATGCCAAGCCGAGCCTGGGTACCTATTACCAGGCGCAGGCCCAGCAGGCCATAAAAAATATGGACGGCTACCAGGCTGCGCTCGCCAGCTTGGAGAAAAGAGCCCGCGACTACACTTTGGAGAAATTCGAATACCGGGGCCGTACGGCGGCAGTCGGATACTATCTGCTGTCACTGGTTCTGGAGGAGAAGGGCGACAAGCCGGGCGCTTTGCAGGCTCGCAAGAAAGCGATAGACTTGGACCCCCAAGCTCCACGGCTGGCCTTAACCCAAGCACAAATTGAATATGCGGGGGCACACCAGTAGGCATTCTCATCGTAAGAGTTATCCATGCGGTGACCTGGCGCGTCAGCGAGGATGAAAATGGGGTTTGGAGTTCCGCCTTCAGGCGGTACCGGCTAAAGCCGGAACTCCAAACTGCGGACATTTTCATAAAATTTGTTCATGTGCAAATTTGGTGCGCCCCCGCTGATGAAGAATTCCCCCTTAGGAAAGCTGAGCATGTCCCATATCTTTTTGGCTGGACACAGGGGGCTGTAAATCGGTACTGGGCATGGTTCTTGGCCCTGAAAGGGCCGGAGAACATAGCCCTAGGGCAAGGGAGCAAGTGACAGCGGTCACTCGCGACCGCCGCCCTGGGTCCGGGGCGCAAAGCGTTGCCCCTCTCCCCCGCGAGCCACACTAGAACAATCCAAAACCCTCTCCCAACGCGGGGGAGAGGATGAAGCCTTGATAAGGCTTCATGGGAGTGGGGGCTGGATAGAGTGCCGTCTGAACAACGCCAATGCTCCCTGTGTCCAGCAACGGGACTTGTGGGTAAAGACCAGTTTGGCAACTGGGAATCTGAAAGAGGGTTGCTATGAAGATTAACATTCTCGCTATGAAACCACATTTCATTTTCCGGCACCTTTTCAGCCTCCTCCTGTTCTTAACGGTCTTTGAGATTCCTCTCTGCGCCGCGGGCCTGGAACCGCGCGACCTGTTGAGACTTCGGTGGGTGTCAAACGTTCAATTCTCTCCAAACGGCCGATTCCTGGCTTATACAGTGGAGAACAACGACGGGCCAGGACGGCCTTATGCCCAGCTTTGGATCAGGAATCTGGCTCAAGGAAAGGACTGGTGCCTGTCAACAGCAAAGGAAGCCACCTCAAATCCGGAATGGTCCCCGGACAGCCAATGGATTGCCTATCAGCGCGGTGAGGGAGACCAGAGCAACCTGGTTGTGGCCCGGCCGGACGGTTCAGGATTGAAGGTGGTGTCTCAGATCAAAGGGACCAACAGCCCGATGCCCTCTACCGGCAAGAATGTGGCATGGGCGCCCGACGGAAAAAGCCTCGCCTTTGTTCATGCAATCCCCGGGCCCGAGACCGAGTTGGCCAACGGGGACCCCATGCTGATTACCCGATACCTCTACAAACCGGACTACAGCGAAGGAATGACGCATTTCAGCGACAATCGCCGCCTGCACATCTTCCTGGCGGACCTCTCTACCGGCGCGGTGAAGCTGCTCACCAGCGGGAATCACTCGCAGCATTCCATCGACTGGTCTCCCAATGGCGAGGAAATTCTCTTCGTGTCGAATCGCGAGCCTGATGAAGACCAGTTCTTCAACTACGACGTTTTTTCGCTGAAGGTCACTGACGGTCAGATCCGGAGGTTGACTGCCACAGAGAGTGCCGAATACCAGCCCCGGTGGTCCCCGGACGGAAAGACGATTGTCTTCCTGGGCACGCGCCGCGGATTGACCGACCTGGAAACCACCATGGAAGACACTCATGTCTGGCTGATGAATGCCGATGGCAGCCAGCGGCGTGAACTGGGCGGCGGGATCGACAACCGCCAGGAATCCGCTGCCTGGGCCCCTGATGGAAGATCGGTTTACTGCATCGTGGGGGAAAAGGGCAGCGTGGGTCTCTATTGCCTGTCAGTGGCAGGAGGCAAGCCTGAGTCGGTGGTTCATTCAAGAGGAAGTGTGGGAGCGTGGTCGATTGCGAAAGGGAACCAGCTTGCATACGCATTCGCAGGGCCGGATGACACGGCACAGCTCTTCCTAAAAGCTGAAGGATCCCCGGCCAACCGGATTACAAATCTCAACGAGACGGTGCTCAGCGGAAAACCGATTGCCGGGGTCGAGTCTATTACCTTTGTCAGCAACGACAACAAGTACGAAATTGAGGCATTCCTGACCAGGCCTCTGGGCATGACTGCCGACTCAAAACACCCGCTGGTCGTCAATATTCACGGCGGTCCTCACGGGCAGCAGGGGCCGGCCTTTAACTTCAAGAACCAGGTGTATGCGGCCAGAGGCTGGGCCACGCTGATGGTCAACTACCGGGGCTCGACCGGTTACGGGCAGGCTTTTGCCGACGCGGTCTTCGGCGACCAGAACGGCAATGAAGGCCAGGACGTGCTTTACGGAGTCAGTGCGGCGCTGCGCCGTTTTCTTTGGATCGATCGGGAGCGGCTCGGGATTGAAGGCGTCAGCTATGGAGGACAGTTGACAGCCTGGCTGATCACCCAGACCCACCAGTTCAAGGCGGCCATCCCCATTGCGGGGATCACCAATCTGGTCAGCTATAATTACATGACCTATTACAACCAGTATGAGCAGATGGAGTTCGGCATCTTTCCCCACCAGGGAGACCTGATGGATGAGTTGTGGAGGCGCTCGTCGCTTCGACATGCGGCGAAGGTAAAGACC
>JBGPHY010000193.1:0-9074 GCA_041484625.1 Terriglobia bacterium
CACCAAGTGGGCCAACCCTTCCTTGGATCCAATGGTGGCGATGGCTTCGGTCTCGGGATCCAAGTCGACGTTGTAGCGTCTCTTATACCATTCGCAAACCGCCAGGCGAAGTTGAAAAATCCCCTTTGAAGCTGAGTATCGATGGTTTTTGGGATTGTGGGCCGCCTCCGTCAACTTCGACACAATGTGATCGGGGGTCGGCAGGTCAGGGTTCCCCATCCCGAGGTCGATGATGTCTTCACCAGCCCACCGCGCTTTCATTTTCAGGTCGTTGACAATGCTGAAGACATAAGGTGGGAGACGTTTGATGCGTTCAAATTCTCTCATGGGAGTCAGCTATTAGCTTCCGGATCTCGAGTGTTAGGTGCCGACGGTTGGCGGCACGTGAAAGACAACCTCATACTTACTGTGCGAATTTCAAATTCGAAGACTCTAAGGCGCATGCTGGAATGCCAGATACGCGCCACCAAAGATCCCGGCCTGATTGCCCAGCCGGGATTTCAAGATTTGCCGTGGATCATTCCGATACACGTAGGATCTCCGGGCCACCTCCTCAAACATGCTCTTCTCAAAAGCGCCCCACGCATCTACTGCTCCTCCGCCCAATACAAACAGGCGGATGTCCAGGATGTTGATGAAGGTGGCAATAGCAATGCCCAAAGCGATCCCCATCTGGCGGAAAACCTCCAAAGCTGAAGCGTCTCCCTCTTCGGCCAACCGGTAAACGAGAGCGGCAGTGAGTTCTTGGCCGGAGTCTGCCAGCTTACGCAGAGCCGGACTGGCCTTGTCGGAATTCAACTGCTCCCATGCCCCCTTCACAACGGCCGAGGCGGACGCGTATTCCTCGAGGCACCCCCGGCTGCCGCATTTGCAGCGTCGACCGTCGGGGTACACATTCACATGACCCAGTTCCGCTGCCATCCCCTCCGTGCCGTGCCAGATGTGTCCGTTCAGAACAATCCCTCCCCCCACGCCGGTCCCCTGGGTAATAAAGATCAGGTTTTCTTCGTTCTTGCCGCTGCCCATCCACTTCTCCCCCAAGGCAGCCAGGTTGGCATCGTTCTCGAGATGAAAGGGTTGCTTGAGACGTTCGAAGACCAGATCTCGAATCGGGCAGTTGGACCATCCCGGCAGGTTGGGGGATTCAACCCAGATTCCAGTCTTTAGATTGAGAATGCCCGGAAGTCCTAACGAAATCCCCACCAGGTAATAGCTCTCGCTCCAGCGATCTCGAAGCGAGAGAATACCATCACACATCCGGTCGATCACATCCTGGCGGCCCTTCTCGGAAATGGTGGGGAGCGTCAAAAGCTCCAGCAGTTTCCCCTCTTCGTCGATGGCCGCCACCCGCAGGTTGGTTCCGCCCAAGTCAACGCTTAATGCAAATCGTCCGTCTCTCATGGTGACGTTATTCTTTTCCTTACCGATACCGGATGGTCCAAACTCCCTTATCAACCACAGAGGGCACAGAGATCACAGATAATCAAAGAAAGAATCTCTCTATTTCATCTATCAGCACCCAGAGGCGTTGTGGGTCAGGCGAGCTTGGACAACTCCACCCAGCTGAAATACCTAACCTGGAGAATAATCAAAGCTATTTCATTCCTCTTCAGTTCAGTGACAGCTTGCTCTTATCCAACAATCCTCTGGGCTCTCTGTCGTGAAAGAAAGTCCGTCGAATGAGAAAAGGAAAGGTTGCCCTCTATCCTCAATAGCCTATTCCCTATTCCCTGTTCCCTGCCACAATCTTGGTGACCTGGTCAAAATGGGGCTTCAGTGCCCCATAAAGTGCCCGGTAAATCTGGTAGTACTCTTGGTAACGCCTTCGGTTCTCTGCTATGGGTTTGGTGAAGTTCGTGAGGCTGATGGCCTGCTGGCAAGCCTTTTCCACCGAGGGAAAGGCCCCCGCCCCAACCGCAGCCACGATGGCGGCCCCGAATGCAGCACCTTCATCGGTGGCCACCGTGCAAATCTCCGTGTCGAAGATATCGGCCTGGATCTGGCGCCAGAGGGCACTTTTCCCTCCCCCGCCCGACGCTCGAACCTGGGCCACCGGAACACCCATTTCCTTGAAGATCTCAAAGGAATCTTTGAGGCTATAAGCTACTCCTTCGAGAATGGCCCGCACGACGTCCGTGCGGGTGTGGCGCCCCGTCAGCCCAAAGAGAACTCCCTTGGCATTGGCATCGAGATGAGGAGTGCGCTCCCCCATCATGTAAGGGAGGAAGATTAACCCTTCGCATCCCGGTTTGGCCTGGGCCGCTTGACGGGTCAGCAGTTCGTAGGCGTCTTGCCTCAGGAACGAACTCAAGGTCACCTCCTGTCCACCGAATTGGTCGCGGAACCAGCGCAACGATAACCCTGCTCCCTGCGTGACTCCCATCACATGCCACTTCCCGGGGACCGCATGGCAGAAGGTATGGACTCTTCCCTTCTGATCCCTGGCCGGCGTCTCCATAAAGGCAAACACTACCCCCGAGGTGCCAATGGTGCTGGAGACAATTCCAGAAGAGACGATGCCGTTGCCGGTGCCGCCGCAAGCCTGGTCTCCACCGCCGCCCATGACCGGCGTTCCTGGCTTCAGGCCCAGTTCCTGTGCTACAGCCGCCGAAAGCTGCCCCGAGATTTCAATCGATTCACGGACCTTGGGCAGCCAGTCGGGGTTCACATCCAACAATCGCAGGATGTCTTCGGACCAGCGGCGGTGGACTACATCAAACAGCGTGGTGCCGGAAGAGTCTGATACTTCGGAGGCAAACTCGCCGGTGAGCCGGAAACGGACATAGTCTTTGGGCAGCAACAGCTTGTGAATGCGAGAATAGACCCCAGGTTCATGGTTCCGTACCCAAATCAGCTTCGGGGCTGTAAAACCGGTCAGCGCCGGGTTGCAGGTGATCTCGATGAGCCGGTCATAGCCCACTCTTTGGGTGATGCTGTCGGCCTCAGCCTGACATCGTTGATCGCACCAGATGATGGAAGGGCGCAACACTTGGAGGTTCTTGTCCAGCAGGACGAGACCATGCATTTGCCCGGACAGCCCGATGGCCGCAATGTCTTCTCCGTGAATTCCACTCTTATCGAGCACCTTCCCAACTGCCAGTTTCGTGGCGGCCCACCAATTTTCCGGACTCTGTTCCGCCCACTGCGGCTGGGGAGAACTGATGGGTTCATGGTCGGCGGACTGGCCCCCCAATACCACCCCGTTTTCATTCATCAGGACCGCTCGGCTCCCTGTGGTCCCAACATCGATGCCAAGGTAGTGACTCATAGGACGGGCCCCTTTCTTTATGAAGGTTAAGAATCAGATTGGCGGAATCTCATAAAAGTCTGCCATGACCTTTTCAAGCTCACCACCGCAGATGAAAATGGCAGAGGTAGCCACGATTGATTCTCTTCTTGAATCAATCGTGGGCTTTTCAAAAGGTCACAAATGCCCACGGTTACTGCCCAAAGCGCAGTAACCGTGGCTACCAAAAATTCATTTTCATAAAGGGTCTAGGCTCTGTTTGTCCTTGTTCTCGTCGTCGCCCTCGCAGCTTGCCATGCCGAAGACGAAAACAACATCGGGGACGATTCTCAGGAAAGCACTTCCGGATTCAAAATGTTCGGAGGTTTCTCCCCATTGATGAAGGCCACGATATTCCCGGCCGCCATAGTAGCCATCTTGGAGCGAGTGTCGATGCTGGCGCTGGCGATGTGTGGAACTACCACCGCATTGTCGAGCTCAACCAGACCTGGCGCCAATGCGGGTTCATCCTCGAAGACGTCCAAACCCGCAGAAAAAATTTTCCGGGTCTTCAAAGCTTCCACCAAAGCCTTCTCGTCGACGACAGTTCCTCGGGAGGTGTTGATCAGAACGGCCGTCTTCTTCATCATTTCTAATTGTTTTTTTCCGATGAGGTGGCGGGTGGAGCGTCGCAGCGGCACATGCAGCGAAACAAAGTCGGATTCTCGCAGGAGTTCGTCCAGAGTAACAAACGTCGCTCTCAACATTTTCTCCAGTTCGAATGGAATTCGCTTTCTGTCGGTGTAAAGTATCTTCATGTCAAATCCGCGAGACCGCCACGCCACGGCCTGGCCGATTCGACCCATCCCAATGATGCCCAGGGTCCTGTAATGGATGTCGACCCCGAGAAACATCATGGGGGCCCACCCCTTGAACTTGCCGGCTCGTGTGAACTTGTCAGATTCGACGACTCGCCGCGCCGCAGACATCAGCAGAGTCCAGGCCATGTCCGCGGTCGTACCAGTCAGCACGCCAGGGGTATTGGTCACCACGATTTTTCGTTGGGTGGCAGCCTCCAAGTCAATATTGTCGAAACCCACCGCATAGTTGGCGAAGATTTTCACGGTGGGAACAGCATCCATGATTCCCCCATTAATGGAGTCCGTCAAAAGACAAAGTACTGCATCCTTGCCTCTGGCATTTGCAATCAATTCCTCCCTGGAAAGAACGCGATCCTCGGGGTTGACGGTCACATCAAAATCCGCCAGCAGATCCAAGCCGGCCTGGGGGATACGTCTTGTTACAAAAATCGTCTTCCTATTCAAAATGCAATCTCCTTTGCTGGCAAACTTAACGCCTGCGCATTATTTCTTCTTCACAACGTCATAGAGTTCTTTGGCTTTCTGGGCGATGTGCTCGCCCGAGACCTCAAATTCCCACATCAACTCCCAGGGAGCGCCAGATTCACCAAACCGGTCCTTGACCCCGATCATTCCCATGAGAATCGGCTTGGAATAGAGGGCCTGTGATTGGAGCAAGATGCCTGCCACCTGGTTCCCCAAACCGCCGACTTGATGCTCCTCCGCAGTGATCACAATGCCGGTTTCCAGGCCCGCCCTCAGGATCGTCTTCTGGTCCAACGGTTTCAAGGTATGCATATTGATCACCCTGGTTTCAATGCCGAAATCTTCTTTCAGTATCCATGCCGCACGCAGGGCCTCAGGTACTTCCGGCCCACAGGCCATGATGGTGAGGTCTTCATTTTCGGATGTGTAATCGGGGGCGCGGCAGACCGAAAATGCTTCTATGAACTTTTCCTTTTCTCCCCGATAACGGTAGATATTAGCAACGCCCCACTCATAGGGAGTTTTTTCACTGGTGACTATAGGGGTAGCTTCGCGGGCAAATCGGATATATTTCGGTCCCACCACACTAAAGAGCATGTGTTCAGTGGCACGCTGGGTCTCCAGGACATCACAGGGAACAGAGACATAGATATTGGGGAGCCCGCAAATCTGAAACAGATCTTCAAGGCTCTGATGGGTAGCACCATCGGGACCCACCGAAACTCCGCCGTGAGCCCCGACAATAAAGACATTCAAATTCCCGTAACAAATAGTCGTGCGAATTTGGTCCAGGTTTCTACCCACCGAGAAGACACCGTAGTTTCCATACACGGGCAGCTTGCCTTCTTTTGCCAAACCGGCCGCCAAAGCGGTGGAGGACTGTTCGGCAATTCCGGCAGATATCCAGCGCTCCTTTCGGTCCGGATGTTTCTCGTAGAACTGGCTAATCGTGATAGAAGCGGATATATCCGCTCCAATGCAGACCACCCGCTTGTCATCGCCGCGCTCTGCCATCGCCTTGCCGAATCCCATGCGGGTCGGGGACATTTCCACTTTCATGTTGGGTTGCTGGTTCCAAAAGTAATCCCGGCTAAACCTGGGTATTTTCTTTTGTAATTGGGCTTCCGCTTCTTTTTGATAATCCTGCGCCCGTTTCAACAATGCCGGGACTTGAAAGCCTTCCCAATCCAATCCCAGTTCCGGCAGGGCCTTCTTCAACTCATCCAGTGTGGGCGATCTCCCGTGCCAACCAGCAATATTCTCCATGAAGCTGACCCCCTTGCCCTTGACAGTATGCGCCAGGATTGCCGTGGGCTTCCCTTTAAAGGAAGCGGCTTTCTCAAAGGCTTCAAGGATTTGCGCCATGTCGTGGCCATCGCACTCGACGACATTCCACTTGAAACTCTCGAACTTTTCTCGCAAGGGATCGATGTCTTGGACCTCTTTTACCCATCCATCAATCTGCAGGCGGTTCTTGTCCACAATACAGCACAGACTATCCAGGTGGAAGTTCCCGGCTTCCATGGCTGCTTCCCAAATCTGGCCTTCCTGTAATTCACCGTCTCCGTTGATGGAATAAACACGATAGTCCTTCTTATCCATTCTCCCTGCGCACGCCATTCCTACAGCAATGGAGAGACCCTGTCCCAGTGAGCCGGTAGAGACTTCCACTCCGTCCAACTTAAGCCAATGCGGATGGCCTTGAAACGGGCTGTAGAGTTTGCGCAATTTCACCACCTCGGCTACATCATAGTAACCGGCCATTCCCAAACCCACATATAAGGCCGGAGCTTTATGCCCGGTGGACCAGACAATCCGGTCGCGGTCAGCCCAGAATGGGTCGTGGGGATCATGCTTTGCCACCTTGAGGTAAAGAGCGGCAGTGATATCCATAATGGACAGGGTTCCACCTGAATGCCCCGATCCTGATGCCGCTAAGGCCACCAGGTTAAAGCCACGCATCTTCTTGGCTGCTTCTCTGAGCCCCTCGACGTCGAATTCCTTTCGAACTCTTCCAGTCTTTGAATCCAAAATTGGCATCTGTCTTCCTCCTAAACTTGATTCCAGGCTTCCCGCAGAGTTCGTTTCGCGTTGGCGATTACGACACCGCTGTTCTCGTCTCCCAAGGGCTTCACTTCAAAACTGAGAATCTGGGGGGTCTTCTCATTGAGGTAACCAATCTCCATGAGCACCCGAAGATATTCAGCCAACTGCGGGACTCCGTTTTCACCCCCCGGGATTCCAAATCGAGGGTGCTGATCTCCGTAACCCACAAGGTTAGGATCTCGCATCATGCAATTCCCCATGTGGGCATGCACCAGGTGATCCTTAGCCGCATAGAGAGCCTGCCGTGGAGTCTCGTGCTGCAGTGGAAAATGGCTCAGGTCCAGCATGAGCCCGAAGTTCTGGTAGCTCTTCCGGACCCTGGCCGAAAGGGCAGCCGCGTCGGCATTGGGGCCGATGAGCGCCTTTTTGTCAATATCCTGGTCAAACGTTTCGACCACGACCTTGATGTTTCCTCGGTCGGCGGCATGGGCGCAAAGTTGGTTCAGTGAATCCAGCAGGATATCAGTGGCTTCCTTTCGTCGGTCCGGGCCCGGATCGGGCCCGCTAAGAAAGGCCACTCCAACCGCCCCCAATTCGTAGGCCTCGTCCACGCAAGCTTTGCAGACCTCCAGGGCCTTGCCGCGTTCCGCAGGTTCGAAGCTGTTCAAATTCAGCTTGTTAACCAATTGAACGGGCTGGCCCCCATAGGCAACCGTCATGCCGCTGGAAGCCAGCATCTGCCGGGCTTTCTGGCGGACCGAGCTGTCTTTGATGGTAGTGATTTCAATTACGTCAAAGAAGTCATCGCAAAGGGTCTTCTCCAGCGTCTCCAAGATCGGGCCCTCCCCTTTCAATACCTGGGGGTATGCCATGAAATGAACGAGCCCCAGTTTCATATATTTCTTCCACGATTCATTCATGATGCCTCCTTAAAATTTGCCTCACGGTTTTGAGTAACTCTCCAAATGAACGACGACTTGAATGCTGCAATCTCTTCACCATTCCTGACCGGAAACAAAATGAATCATCCGCACTGATGTCGTGAGGCATTGAGCCGTTCAGCTGCCCGCAGCGGCGGCGGGACTCGCAGCCCTCAAGGACTTGAATGCCAGATAGGTGATAAAGAGAAACGAAAGCAGCGGTAAGATAAAGCTCGCCTGGATCGAAAAGCGGTCAGCAATCAATCCCATGAAATAAGGGATGACAGCTCCTCCGAAGATGGCCATACAGAGCAAACCGGAGAGTTCACCGCTTTTTTCCGGCTTGCTGTCTATGAGAATCGAGAAGATCAGCGGGAAAATGTTGGCAAAGGCCAATCCGGCCAAAAACACTGCCGCAATGGCAATCATCTTCACAGAGGCACACATCCCGAGCAGGCTAAGCACTGCCAGCAATGAGGTCACCATAAAAAACTTCTTGGGCGGCATGAAACTCAGGATGACCGATCCCAGCAGACGGCCAATAGCCAGGGCAGAGAGGAAGAATCCGATGCCGAGCGTGGCCATTTTGTCAATGTCCAATCCGTACGAATCCTTCAAATAAGTGGCGATCCAGGAGTTCAATCCGACTTCAGCACCCACGTACAGGAAAATCCCCATGACCATCAAGAAGACGTAGGGTTCCCGGAGAAGGCGGAAGCTGCTGGCCAGGCTGACAGGGGTCTGGGCCGAGTCCTGGGAAGTTTCCTTAACCTTGAGCCCCAGAACGATAAGCAATGTGATGAAAACCACCACCGCATAGATCGAGAAAATCTTCGTCCAGACAAACCCCAGGGAAACTACCAGGGGCACCACGTACGGCGCGGTGTTGGATCCGATACTCTTGATAAATTGGGCAAAGGTCAAGTTTCGCGAGTACTTCCCGGGATCGGAAACGTCTCGCATGATGGGGTTGCCGGCCACCTGCAAAATCGTCATGCCGCTGCCGATCAAGAATATGGCAAATACCAGGTAGGCGTAATGGGACATGGAGACCACGGGAAGGAATTCGCCGACTAGCACAATCATCAGGCCCAACACCAGGACGAATTTCTTTCCCTTCTTGTCCGCCAGAACGCCGACAGGCACGGACAGAATGGCATAAGCCAGGAAACCAAAGAACGGGAGCAAGCCGGCAGCCCCTTTGGAGATATTGAATTCCCGCACAGCAAAAGCAACCAGCGTACCTACCGCATCGCCAAATCCCATAATGAAGAAGGCCAGGAAGATCGGCAGGGTCCTCATTTTCATGACGGAACTCCTATGAGAAGATTCCCGAAGCGTCCAGTAATTTACACCATAACTTCTCCAATGGAAATCCAAGAAATTGGGGCGCGGTAATGAGTCAGTTATACGGGAGAAGCTGGGCTCCGCTAGGAGCCTAATGTTTGTAGAAGTCCGATCATTATACAGTCTCCGCCCTCTCAGCCGGGCGGAATGTGGGGCTGGGTTCCACGGCTCAGTTTTTTCCACATTCCG
>JBGPHY010000194.1:0-9070 GCA_041484625.1 Terriglobia bacterium
ATTGTTTGGCGCCGGGGGAAACATGGGCATGCGGGTGGTGCGAGCCCTGAAAGATGATTTGAACTATCAACTGCGTTGCGTGGAACCCGGAGAAGCGGGCAAAGCTCGCCTACAAGACGCCGGCCTTTTCCCCATCTCCAAGGAAGAGGCGGTCAAGGAAGCCACTGTCGTCATACTGGCTGTTCCTGATTTGGTCGTGGGCAAGATTGCAGCAGAGGTCGTGCCCTTGCTCAATCCTGGAACTTTACTGATCACGCTGGACCCTGCGGGTGCTCACGCAGGCAAGCTCCCGCTCCGAAATGATATTTCGTATTTCGTTACACACCCTTCGCATCCCCCGGTCTTCGGCGACGAAACGGATATCGAGGCACGCCGTGATTTTTTTGGCACTGGCAAGGCTAAGCAATCGATTGTTTGTGCCTTGATGTTTGGCTCCGATGGAGACTACGCCCGCGACGAAGCCCTCGCCTGCCGAATCTTCGGACCTATTCTCCAGTCCCACCGCGTGACTGTCGAGCAAATGGCGATCCTCGAACCCGCGCTGTCCGAAACCCTTTGTGCGACGTGCCTGACCGTGATTCGCGAGGGCTTGGATGAAGCGATTCGGCTAGGTGTTCCCCCTCAAGCGGCTCGGGACTTTCTGTTGGGCCACATCAACATTGATCTGGCCATCCTCTTCAACGAGATCGATTGGCAGCTCTCCGCGGGAGCGAAGAAGGCGGTCGAGGATGCCAAGAAAGCGATCCTCAAACTAGATTGGAGAAAGATCTTCGAGCCGGAGAATATTCGCGATAGTGTGCTCATTCTTACGGGAGGCAAGTCCGAGACAGCTTGATGACGATCGAGTCTGCCACTAAGAGACGATTCGTGCGAACAGGATCAGAGTGCGCATTCATATCGTCGAACCGACAAGAGGACACGGAGGAGGGCTCATGAATGCCGACATTGGCTGGGGTGTCGCCTGTGTGCTCTTGGGTGGAGTACTGAATGGGAGCTGGGTTCTTCCGATGAAGCGCATGAAGGTCTGGAAGTGGGAGAACACTTGGCTTCTGTTTTCCGTTGTGGGCCTGGTCGTCATTCCTTGGGCAGCAGCGGCGGCAACCGTTCCCAGCCTGGGAGTAGTTTTTCACGCCCCCTCTGCGCCTACCCTTGTTAAGGTTCTGATTTTCGGCTTTGGATGGGGCGTCGGGAACATCCTTTTTGGCGTAGGCGTTAGCCGCTTGGGTTTGGCGGTAGGATACGGAATTATCCTGGTCCCCATTGTGCCGATCAGAACCTTCCTCCCATTGATTATGTTGCATCCGGAACAATTGTGGACACGCGAAGGTTATGCCCTGATCGATGGCACCGTATTGGTGATTCTGGGCATTTTTTGCCTCGCTATCGCTGGCCAGCAGCGTGACAAAGAGGCTAAGGTTCGAGCCTCCATGATCCAGCCCGGCTTCTTGGTGGGGCTGGTTATTTGTGTCCTCGCTGGCATCTTCTCTCCTGCGTTAAACTTCAGCTTCGTGTTCGGCCGAGAGTTACAGGCTCACGCCCTCTCCCAGGGCGCCAAGCCCAGCATGGCACCGAACGCTATCTGGGCTCTTACTTTGTCGGCAGGCTTTGTCGGGAACGCCTGCTATTCCGTGTACTTGCTGGTCAAAAACCATACCTGGAACGCGTTCTTTGCCGGGGCTACCGGTGGAAGTTACTGGCTCGGGGGATGATTGATGGACGTGATTCTATTGGGAAGTTTCATGGCGTACGGAATGGGGGCCACGGCTCTTGGGCCGCTCTGTGGCATCGTTGGTTGGCCGCTCTTTATGTCAATGAGCCTGATCGCTTCGAATGCCTGGGGGATCCTCACCGGAGAGCGGAAAGGCGCCAGCCATCGGTCTTACAGCTATTTGCTCGTCGGAATCGCTCTGTTGATCATCGCGATTGTCGTGATTTCCCGCAGCGGGAGTAGTTAGTGCAAGACCTTCCCAGTGGGTACCCTTTTTGCTCAATTGCACTAACCCATTCATGGCTTGCAAAACGGCTATTGCTCTCGTGAGGACTTATGAAACTAGGAATCGGAACGTATGCCTATATGTTGTCCATCGGGTTCCCGGGCGCCCAGCCGAAGAACCCGATAGCTGCCTTGGATCTGCTTGCCAAGGCGCATGAGTTCGGGCTGCACGTCGTCCAATATGGACCGAATCTATCGCTAGGTTGTATTCCACAAGACGAACTGGTGGTTCTTCTAAGAAGAGCAAGGGAATGGGAATTTGAATTGGAAGTGGGCACTCGTGGCCTGGAATCCACACATCTCCGGCAGGAACTTGAGCTGGCGAAGTGTGTTGGGTCCAAAATACTGCGTACAATCCCAGAGCTCGAAGGGGGCAGAACCCCAACTGAGGATGAGTTGTCGACGTGCTTGAAGGCGATCATTCCGGACTTGGCGGCCGCCCAAGTCCGGTTGGCGATGGAGAACGGCAAAATTCCGGCTGCCGTATTGGACCACGTCCTGAGATCCCTTGACAGTCCATGGTTGGGCGTTACACTCGACACCGTGAATTCGCTGGCCATCCCGGAAGGAATCGAGCAGGTAGTGAAAACGCTAGCTCCTTATACCCTTTGCTTGCACGTCAAGGAGTTCGTGGTGAAACGGACATGGCACATGATGGGATTCGTCGTGGAGGGGAAGCCGGCAGGGCGAGGCCAGCTCAATATTCCTTGGCTACTGGCTGTACTCGACGCGGCGGGCGTCTACGCCAACGCCATCCTGGAACTTTGGCCCCCGGAGCAGGGAACCTTGGAAGAGACGATCGCGCTCGAGCAGGCTTGGGCGGTAGAGAGCATTCCGTACCTTCGTCGCCTCATTCCTGACTAATCCCCGCGCAATCGTGACTGTAACGAAACCGGTGCGCCCGTGCGCAGTTGGTGGCCGCAGCGAGAGGTATCTCGCTTGCCATCGCGTGAGAGAGGGTGCCGGGCTGTTGGTGATCGCGTAACGGTCCCTCGCTTGACTGGAACCAGCTTCAAAGCGCAGACGACGACCGCGCCTGTCGAGAACCATGCGGTAATATCCAACGCCGTTCGTGGTCTCATTCACTGCTGACTGAATCAATGGGGCATCGTGCCCCACCGGAGTGAAGAAGGTGAGGTGTCTATGAAACTTCCCTATTTCCATGATCGCGAAATGACCTTGCCGAAACGCTTGGCATTCTCTGGGGAGCGACCGACACAGGTTCGCCACAAGGTGCTGGCGTGGATTTGCTCTCTCTCCGTCATTACCTACTTTGACCGGGTGTGCATTTCTGGTGCCGCACCGTTCATCAGCGCAGAACTCGGGCTAACGCCGGTTCAGATGGGAACAGTCTTCAGCGCCTTCGCCATTTCATACGCCCTGTTCGAAGTTCCGACCGGATGGTTGGGAGACCGAATTGGTGCGCGCAAGGTTATCACTAGGATCGTCGTCTGGTGGTCCACTTTCACAGCACTCACAGGAGTTGCCCATCGATTCTGGACGATGGTGACCTTGCGGTTTATTTTTGGCATCGGCGAGGCAGGGATGTACCCCAACTCGGCCAAAGTGTTCTCCTGTGTTGGATGCCCAAGGCCGAGCGGGGATTTGCCACCGGCCTCATGTGGATGTTTGGGCGCTTGGGTGGCGCTGTGACGCCGGCCATCGTCGTGGTCATGATCAGTCGGATGGGATGGCGTTCCACGTTCTGGTTTTTTGGAGTCCTCGGCATCGTGTGGGCTGCTTTCTTCTGGATGTGGTTTCGCGACTCGCCAAGGGAAAAAACCGATGTCAACGAGGCCGAAGTGAGACTCATCGAACAAGGGCGAGGAAGCGG
Organism: Terriglobia bacterium; assembly: GCA_041484625.1. Lineage (GTDB taxonomy): Bacteria > Acidobacteriota > Terriglobia > Versatilivoradales > Versatilivoraceae > JBGPHY01. The sequence goes on from JBGPHY010000194.1 coordinate 3,828, forward strand.
AATTAAGGACCATGCTCGGGTTCCTTGGAAAATACTGCTGGCTAGCGCCAACCTTTGGGTCATTTGCCTACAGTACTTTTGTGTCTCCTATGGTTGGTGGTTTTACATAACTTGGCTGCCCACCTCCCTCAGGTCGCGGGGTGTGTCGATGCTAAAGTCTGGAGTGTTCGGCGGCATGCCCCTCTTCTTCGGAGCTGCCGGTGCAGTTCTTGGAGGCTTGCTGACTGATTTCGTGGTGAAAAAGTCCGGCACGTTGAAGAGCCGCCGCTACATCGGATTCGTGGGATTCGGCGTTGGCTCATCTCTGATGCTTTCGAGCGTGTGGGTGAAAGATCCCATCACCTCCGTACTGGTCATCTCCCTCTCGTCGTTCTTCGGCGACCTTGTGCTGGCCTCCAGTTGGTCGGTGTGCATGGACATAGGCCAGGAGCTCGCCGGGACGGTTTCGGGGTGCATGAACACGTGGGGAAACTTGGCAGGCTTTCTCTTTCCTATCGTAACCGGCTTCCTGATTCAGGACTTCGGACGCTGGGACCTGCCGATTATCGTGGCCTCCGCCGTTTTCTTTGTAGGGGCTCTGCTCTGGCTGCGGATTGATCCGACGGAGGTCCTGGTTCTGCCTGTCTAATCGCTTGGGCTCCCAACCGGATCGCCGGTTGTCACTTTCTTGGTAGCATCACAGGAAGGTCTCAAAGCCGCGCTTGGATGGATTTATTGGCAATGACAGGGATACCGCGAACAGGCTCGAAATTTCGACCCGAACAGGCCCAGGACCTGATCAGAGCTGGCGGTGTTTTAGGATGTAGTCTGACACGGCTCCGACGGTCTCCAGCCAAACTCCGTTGGCAGGGTCACGGGCGAAGCGGCAAAGTGCCTCCAACATGACAGTTTGAGTGGTTTGCGGGGTGTCGTTGCGGTTAATATCGTGTCCAGCCAAGACTAGCCAGAATCCATCTTTGGCTGCAGCCTCAATCAGTGGTTGAATTTCCGCGAATTCGCGATTGTCGGCGGGCATCCCCATTACTTGGGCCATGTCGCAGAAGGCTGGATCATTGGGGCCCTCGTCCATCCATCGGCGTCCCACTTGGAAGATTTCTGCGACCAGCGGGACGTAGCTCCTCACCTCCCGACCCCGCCCTACAAAGGTCTGGCCACAGGGGTAGGCAAACGCGACTGGCCTTATTCCGAGCAGCGCTTCGATCTGGCGATTTGCCTCGGTCAACTCCCGCCGCATCCCCTCTAGCGACTGTTCCTCCAAGGCGTTGGACCGAGACCAGGTAAAGTTCCCAGTACAGGGGTGAGAAAGGGAATGGTTGCCGATTTCGTGCCCGCTGGCTACGGCCCGCTTCCATCCCTCCAGTCGTTTCTCCACGGTGGAAGGATGTACGAAGAAAGTTGCCTTGACTCCATACCGATCCAGTAATGGAATTCCAACATCTACCTGACTAACCCGGCCGTCGTCAAAACTCAAACTTAGAGCCATCCGTTTCCCCTCGGGCCAGAGGAAGCGTCTGGTCTTGCCGGAGGGGGCCTTTTCATACTGAGTTATACCTGCCGTTGCCAACACCAAAACAAAGCCAATCGCCACGGGGAAAGACCGTGAGTTGCTGATCATAAGACGACTCCTCTGGCAAGTTACTAAATCACCCTCAGCGCTCTTGGGAGGCTAACCGCTGCAAATCCTCCACTTTAAGGGAGCTTGGGGCGCTGGAATTATATATCATGGGATATCCGTCGCCCAAATTAGATCTGCAAGAAAATAATGGGCTTCCCCGTTGGCATGTAGCGGTCATGTAACGTACTTTCATAACAGGATGGGAATTTGGCGAACCAGAGGGGTCAAACGAGAAACGTGTCAACTTGAGAGGGGGATTCATTCCAAGAGGCTGGCGAGCTTCCTGTGCTCAGGCAAAGACGTTTAAATCGTCAAGTGAAATCTGACAACATGGCCCGAGGGAAACCCCTATGCTGGAACAAAGGAAACCATTGTGGACGTGCCCTCGATGTCAGCATGCCTTTGTAACAAAGAATTCCTGGCACTCTTGTGCCCGATACCGACTGGGAGATCACTTCAAGGGAAAAAGCCCTTTGGTCCGGCAGCTATATAGGCGGTTTCTAGCTATGGTCCGGGAATGCGGTCCGGCGACTGTCTATGCGCAGAAGACCGGGATTGTCTTCCAGGTACGTGTGAGATTTGCAGGTGTAGCAGTGAGGAAGCGCTGGCTGGATTGCGCTCTCTGGTTGAAGCGACGAGTAGAATTGCCCAGGATCAGACGCATAGAGTCGGTCACCCCCCATGACTACGTGCACCGTCTCCGTTTGAGTCGCCTGGAGGAATTCGATGAAGAGCTAGCTGCGCTGATCCGGGAGGCTTACGCCGTAGGATGCCAGAGGCATTGAAGTTCAGGCGGCCGGGCTCAAATTGAAATGATGAGGCTGATAACATCCTATGGACCCGGCCATCTCGGAATCAGGGCCGGCACTTTCCTGGCGTAGTTCTCGTAAGCTGAACCAAACACAGCTCGTAACAAACGTTCCTCAATTCGAACGCGAAACACTGTCCCACAAAGGTAAAAGGCAGCTCCAACGGAAACACTCTCCCATCGGCTGACGAGTACACCGCTCCCCAGTAGCATCCCGAACATGGCCGCATAGATCGGATGCCTTACGAGGCGGTAGGGGCCACTGGTTACCAGAGAATGCTCCTTTAAAACGCGTGCCGAAAGACTCCACTGCTTCCCCAGAGCCGATACGGCGGATTGGACCATCCATACAGAGCACCCCATAAGAAGCACGCCAGCAAGAAAGGTGATTACGTCATGCCACCCGGCATCGTTTATCGGTAAGCCCATTACTTTCCGCTGGACGGAGAATACCACAGCCAAACCCACTCCCTGAACCGCCATACCCAGAAGTGAGCGGCGGTCTCGTTGTCGAACGGTCTTCCTGTGAAACCGTCTTCTGAGGAGGAGTATGATTCCTAGCGTCAGCCACCCTGCACCTAAAGTGAAAACGTGAAGATCGCTTAGCGTCACTTTCACGCTTGTCCAGCCCCTTAATCCTCTTTCCCTGGTCCACACCAAAGGGCAATCCAAAATATGGTCAAGAAGCCTTGCCCAATTTTCGGCTTCAGTTAATGCAAAAATACTAAGAAGAATAAAGATAGATTTGTGTGAGCATTTGACAATCTATGCAGGAAGGTCACAAAGAGCAGCGAAGGACGGCCGATAGAAATCAGGATGGCCCCCCGCCCTAAGACCCGGTTTTCTTGGAATGGGGTTTCATCACATGTTGCCCATGGACAGTCTTGCCCGGTGGATGATTCTTCTGTTCGGTGTACCGGTAGAGGTTCGCAGAGGCCGCCATTAGCGTCAGCAGGAAAAGGACTACAATTCCCCTTCGAGTGGACAACCAGCTCAGGATCAAATACTCGAGCATTTTACTCCTCCCGCCCCTTTCGGATTGCTATTGCTCGGCCAAACTCAATATTCATTCCCATCATAACATGTTTGCTCTTCCACCTTTTGATTGACGTTCACGAGGAAAGGTTTGCTCAGGGCTGAAGGAATTCGTTACTTTCATAGATGGTAACATTGCGGTGAGCGTGCGTGATTGCGGCAACGCCGGTGGTTTAGACTCCTGCGGTAGAGACTTGATCGAGGGAGGATTCTGAAATGCCGCTACCGCGTCGAAGAAGCCACTTTTTCCCAAACGGCCAGATGGGTCAGGAAGACTTCTATCTGGGGGACGGCCATTCCGGCCGGGTGGCGCTTTTGATGGAAAAAATGTACTCCCGAATCCAACTCAGGCAAGACTGTTCCGTGCGATAGCTGTAATGGCGGACACAAATCAATTCCCGGACTTGATCGAGCAATTTGGGCATGATTGCCTCCTCTGTTTTCCAGTATAATCCGCTGGGAATGAAAATCGGGGAAGAAAACAAAGGGGCTCCTGGGCCCCCTCGGATTATCCCTGATAATCGCCGTAAAATAAGACGGTGTCCTTGCTAAATAATCCATCCAAGCGGAATTCAGGATGTGGAAGCCCGGTCGCCTCAAACCATTGGAACCTTCGCATCGAATGAAAACTGACCTGGTGCTTCTGCATTCTACTGTTGGTGATTTTCCTTCATCTTTTTCTGACAGAAGTGCTTGCCCACGATTTTGAGCACAATGGAGCTGAAAGCGTCAATCACAAGTGTAATATGTTACAGCGTATAGCTTTATGATTATCTCGCCAACAGTTGATGATGGAAGCACCATTAAGGGAATTTGCTGACCTGCAATCAGAAAGGTTCATCTTTCAGGGAGTCCCTGACATGCAGACTGGAACGAGGAAGGTCTACGATGCCATGGTAGTGGGCTCCGGAGCCAGTGGCAGTTGGGTGGCCAAAGAGTTGACGGAGCGCGGCCTCAGCGTGCTGATGCTCGAGGCTGGCCCGCCGCGCCTCCCCACGCGCGATTTCACCGAGCACGTATGGCCCTACCAGCTGAAGTTCCGCGGCTTCGGAGATCAGAAGGCGCTGCTCACGAGTCAGCCCGTGCAGCGCCTGTGCTACGCCTGCGACGAATACAGCCACCAGTTCTTTGTAAACGACCACGAGAATCCCTACACCACGCCGCCGGATAAGCCTTTTATGTGGATTCGCGGCCGCCAAATCGGTGGGAAGACTTTCTGCTGGGCACGCGAGAGCTATCGCTACAGCGACTACGAATTCAAGGCCGCCAGCCGCGATGGCTATGAAGAGGACTGGCCATTCGACTATCAGGAACTCGCCCCTTATTACGACAAGGTCGAAAACTTCATTGGCGTGAGCGGCTCGCTCGAAGGGCTCGAGCAATTCCCCGACGGGAAGTACCTACCGCCGCTGCGACTCTCCTGTGGTGGAGAGATGGCGAAGGAAGTTCTGGGCAAGAAATTTGGCTGGAAGTTGATGCCCGACCGCGTAGCCAACTTGACGATGCCGCACAACGACCGCCCGGCGTGCCATTACTGCGACCAATGCCAGCGTGGCTGCCACACGGCTTCGTACTTCAACAGCCCGTCGGTCACGCTCCCCGCCGCCTGGCGCAGCGGGCGACTGACGCTGGTGAGTAACGCCGTAGTGAGCCATCTGGTGATGAACAAAGACGAGGCCCGCGCGGACGGAGTTCACTATATCGAACGCACCGGGCGCGCCCACCGCGAGGCCTACGCCAAGGTTGTGGTGGTGGCCGCTTCGGCGCTCGAATCCACGCGGATTC
>JBGPHY010000195.1:0-8958 GCA_041484625.1 Terriglobia bacterium
ATCGGCAGGAGTAACAAACCTCTCGCTTCAGGGTTATGTTTCTAACGGCCTGACGCTGTTACAGCCGGGACGCGGGGCTTTGGCCCAGAATCTGAACATCGGGGGATACCGCCAGACAGGGAATTATTATGTTTTGGATGGCACGACGAACACCGACGGCCACATCAATGCCTATGTGACCGCTCCTTCAGTTGAATCGCTCGAAGAGTTGCGCCTGCAGACCAGTACTCACTCAGTGGATTTCGGCAATGTCCCGGGAGGTGCCGTCAACCTCTTAACCCGCTCAGGAACCAGTCAGTGGCACTGGGAGTTGTATGATTACCTGCGAAACAATGCCCTGGATGCCCGGCCTTACAACTTCAACGAGGATCAGGGCGTTTTGCCGAAACCGCCCCTGCGGCAGAATCAATTTGGTGCGAGTGTCGGTGGCCCATTGCGCATCCCGAATCTCGACGATAGGCCCGGACGCAGCTTCTTCTTTCTTCATTATGAAGGACTGGAATCCAGGAGCCGCCTCCAAAGCGTGGCGAGCGTTCCCACGGAAAAGGCTAGGCACGGCGACCTGAGTGATTACGGAGTTACGATTTTTGATCCGAATTCCCTGACAAACGGGGTGCGTAGACCGTTTTCTGGAAATGTCATTCCATTGGACCGTATGGATTCTGTGGCAACGAAGATGCTTGCGCTCACCCCAGTGCCGACAATTCCCAATCATATCATCAACAACTACGTGGCCAATCAGCCCAGCCGAAATCACAACCACCAGGGGAATATCCGTATTGATCATCAGTTCTCTGAACGGGACTTTCTGTACGGGACCTATCACTTGAACGACGAAAAGTTCAATCAGGACGGGCCCCTCGGTCCGATAACCGGAACTACCACGCGCGTTCGCTCGCAAGACTTGGCTCTAAGTCACACCCGCAGTTTCAGCCCGAGCACACTGAACAACTTCAAGTTTGGCTTCAATCGGCTCAGAGCGATTGACGGCATTTACAACGACGGGACCCAAGATATCATCGGTCAATTAGGCATCAGTGGAATCGACCGGGACCCATCCAACTATGGCTTTCCATTTCTTGGGTTAGGTTTCATCCAGGTGCCTTTTGACGACCCCAGCCGGCCCGTGAATTTGAGGAACAATACCTACCAACTGCTTGATACGGTGACAACCATTCGAAGCCGCCATCAGTGGAAATTCGGGGGGGAATACCGACGGTTCGAGGACAATTTCCGTCTCTCAAACAACTCGCGGGGGAATTTCAGCTACAACGGTGTATTTACCAGCGGCCCAGATCCGATCAATCCAGCCAACAACACCGGAATCGCCTTGGCGGATTTTCTGTTGGGTTTCCCGCAACAAGCAGTGCGAACCATTGGTGTTCCCCAATCTTATCTACGCAGGTCCGCCTACAGCTTCTTTGCCGAAGATACCATCCGGATGACGCAGAAGCTGGCACTGACGCTGGGACTGAGATACGACTACACATCGCCTTTTAGTGAAAAGCGTGACAACCTCTACAATCTGGATTTCTCGAATCTGCCAGGACCTCCGAGATTGGTACACCTAGGGGTAGAGGAGAGTTCCCTGCCAAAAGACGGAGTTCGCTCAAACGGCAGGAACTTCGGCCCCCGGGTGGGCGTGGCGTATGAGATTCTTCCCAAGACCGTCTTACGGACCGGCTACGGCATTTTCTATGTCCAGGAAGTCGGTGCTCTCTTTTATGACCTGGTCCGGAACGGAATCCGGACCGAATCCAATAACTCCCCCGTCATTTTTCCAGCCTTCACCACTGCAAATGCTTTCAACACATCAGGAGGAGGACTACCGAGTTACTCCTATATTGATCCGAACAGTTCAACGCCGTATGTGCAGGAATGGAATTTCGGAATGCAGCGAGAACTTCCTGGAAAGATGAGCGCTGAAGCTGTCTATGTCGGGAGCAAAGGGACACACCTGTTCAGATTCCGGAACTGGAACAATGCCTATCATGTGGAAACCGGGGAGAACCTGGATCCGCGCCCGGGAGATTTGCAGCAACTCCGGACTTTTCCCTCATTGGGCCCGATTCTGGAACATGAAACGAGCGCCAATTCGATTTACCACGCCCTCTATTTACGCCTGCAGAAGAACTTTTCTGCGAACTTGAGCTTTATCAATTCTTTCACCTGGTCGAAATCCATCGATGACTCAGACGTCCCTCTGCAGGATCTTTATCAAAGCCCCGGCCCCCAAGACGAAAGAAACCTGAAGCTGGAACGGGGTCTTTCTGCCTTCGATGTGCGAAAACGGTTCAGTTCCGCCGTCATTTACACTTTGCCCATTGGCACCGGACAGCGGTACCTAGGCACAGGCTCACTGGCTCGCTGGTTGGGCCCGTGGCGGTTTGCCACCAATCTAACCATGCAGGACGGGTATCCTCAGGACCTGAGAGGATTCACCACGATTTCGACAATTGGAGGTTCGTTGCAACGGCCCAGTATTATTCCCGGCAAATCCCTGGTTCTTTCAGAAGAGGCCCGCATGAACCTGAAACCAACACCGGCGCTCCCTCATCCAGAATTTCTCTATTATGATCCAACGGCCATTTCCACCCCCGGCCCCTATGAATTAGGCAACGCTGGACGCAACATTGCTCCAACGCCGGGAGTAGTAAGCCTGGACCTGGGTTTGTTCCGGAACATACGTTTTTCGGAGCGCCGGGAATTGCTTTTTCGTGCCGATTTCTTAAATGCTCTGAATATTGTCAACCTGGGACTTCCAATCCCTTCCTACGAATTCGTCGGCTTTTATGGGCAGTTGTTTACATCCGGATCGATGCGAACGGTCACGTTGTCTCTAAAACTCAAGTTTTGAAAAACGACGCCGTCGACTGAGCCAAAAGGGGAGCTGGAAGCACAATTCCAAGTCACTCGCAATATGGAAAACGATCCTTCGAATAACCTGAACAACATAAGCCAAAAAGTTGAACAGGCGAAAACGGAACCCCCTATCCTCATCGGAAACTTGAATACCCGAGGTTGGCAGGGGGAAGTGTTCGGGTAGGAGCCTCCGTTTCAAGACTGCCCACCGGTCCGCCCTGTTGTCGAGCAAGCTGAAATGTAGAAAGAGGACGTTCTTGTTCTTTCGATAACCTTCTGTGGCGTCCCAGCAACCGTAGGTTATGATCCACAACTTGGCTCCGGGCGGCAAATTTGCAGAAATCCAGGAGCTAAGTGGTTGGTCGACAACCGGCCGGAAGAGGTTGATGGCCAGGGCAAAAGCGGTGGCGACCATCGTACGACTCGCTGGACATCGTTGGAGCCAGTGCAGAAATCCCCATATGAAATCTTGAGTGGAAGAGTTATGGTGCAGAAAATAGGCCAGCTCGTAAAGGTGGGACAGGCGGAGGTCACTTCTCAATAGATGGCGGCAACAGTGAAGCGCCAAATAGAGAAGCTCGTGATTCCGCGACAGAATCTGCACCTGAACTGCCTGAAATTCTCGCAACCGGGATTGTTCCCAGACATCGTCAAACAGCCGGACCGGCATCCGTTCGAATTCGGCTTCCCATAATTGGTAGTGTAATTCAATCCCGGGTGGGATTGTTGGGTCAAAGACGTTGCCCTTCCATTTCCATCCCGTCTTTCTGATCAGCGGTGGCAGGTGGTCTGCCCTTTGTCTCGCATTGGAGTGTGCGGGGGAGTAATCCAGTTCCTGGAGGAGGCCGTAGGCTGACTTCAGGTCCTTCGACTCAACTAACAGGTCATAATCAAACTGGACTCGATGTTCCGGGCGATCGACGAAATCCGGGGAAAGAAAGAAGCCCTTCAGGATCAAATGGCGCATCCCCTTAGACTGCAAGTGTTGATGAATTTGCAGGAGTTCATGCGCCAACAGTTTGGTCCTGGCCCGGTTGTCCTCCAGGTTCAGATCGAGCCGCTCTTTGACGAAGGAGGGCAAACTGTTGAAGTGGTTTCGGTCCCGGAGTTTTCTCCCCAAATGAAGCGTCAAACCGGCGGTATCGGTAAACTTGAGGGCGTGTTGCCAGTCGGCTTCTTGACCCTGACCCCAACCCGGCAGCTGGTAAGGCTCCGGCTCTCGAAAGCCGAGGTACTGAAGGATGAGTCGCTCCATATGGTTCAAAGCGTCATCCTCCTGTCGAAGTATTTATGCTGGCTCAAGGTCGTGTTGGACTCGTCAAGCTTTTCATCGATGTAGCTCGCAAATTCACTGTGGAAACGCTCGTATCCAAAGCCAAGGGTCGTTTCCCGGATGCGCAGAGGGGCGAATTGCAGTTCAAGGGACTCGAACCGCCGGACTGCTTCAATTAAGGACGAGACGGTCGGCTCGTCGAACAGCAACCCGTTTAGTTTCGGGACGATCACTTCTATCGCTTCTCCCCGGCCCAGCGCTATCACTGGCCTGCCGCTGGCATTGGCTTCGACCAAGACCATACCAAAGTCCTCTTCACCTGGGAACACTAACGCGCGGCATTGGCTTAACAGCTTTGCCCAGTCTTCCTCAGACGTTTTCCCAAGAAAGCTGATGTTCCTTTGGGCCACCCGTTTGAGCCGTCGGTATTCGGGACCGTCCCCGGCAATCCAGAGAGGGAGTTGCAGCCGGTTGAAGGCTTCCACAGCTAGATCAAAGCGCTTATAGGGAACCAATTGTCCCGCTGCCAGGTAGTAGTCTTGGATGTTTGCATTGATTGAGAAGCGCGAGATCTCAACTGGAGGGTAAATGACAGTCGCCGGTCGGCGATAATATTTCCAGATCCGCGTTGCGACATTTCGGGAGTTTGCCACAAAGTGGTCGACCCGTGCCGCCGCCGCAAAATCCCACTGACGAAGATAGTGCATACTGAGGGAGAAGGCCGCCCGTCCAAGCCAGTTCTCGATGTTATTCCTGTAAACAAAATATGCGTTCCAGGCATAGCGCAACGGGCTATGGCAGTAACAAACATGGCAAGTCCCGGGTTGCGTAAGCACGCCCTTACAAACCGCCGCGTCGGAACTAATCACGAGTTGGTAATCCGAGAGATCAAAATCCTCGACAGCTATCGGGAACAGAGGCGCATATATGGCGTAATGGTTCCTTGCCCAAGGGAGATGCGCAATCCAGGAAGTCGTGACGCGGTGGTCCTTCAGATGATCAGAGATATAGTCACGATGGCCAACCAGCGTGAATACGTCTGCATGGGGAAAAATCCGGCACAACGCCTCCAGCACCCGTTCTCCGCCGCGCCGTGTCACTAGCCAGTGGTGGATAAGCGCCACTCGCATATTCTCCAAGGCCATTTTTGTACCTTCCCGCTTAACTCCTGGCTTGACCGGGTTGATCCGTCTCTTTTCGACGAGCCAGTTTCAAGGCTAAAGCTGCATACAAGCTGAAGATGAGAGCGTTGGCAGGAATATGGAAATTGAAGTCAACGAAGCCATGAAACACCAAAGCCAGCATCCCTGAAAACAGGCTCCAACCTAAGACCTGTAATTCCCAATCGCTCGATGCTTTAAGTCCCACATAGAGGGTGACCCCGGTTCTAGCTGAAGCCCAGATAAGCAGGATGAAACCAACGAGCCCGCACTCTACAAATAGCTGCAAGTAGTCATTATGCGCATAATTAATACGGGCGGGTTGAGGGATGCCAGCCACAACGATAATGTCCTTAATGGGCCGGTAGTTAGCGAGGATGTGCCGGTAGGTTCCCAAACCAGTTCCCCACCAAGGAAAATCCCGGACAATGCGCAAACTGTCGGCCCAGAGTTCAAAACGCTCGGGGGCATCCCGGACCGAGTAAGAAAAACGGCTAGAGATTTCTCTACCCAACCCCACCAGCACGAGGGCCAACAGGATGGCGAAGATCAAGTTAACTTGCGTGATCCGCGGGAAGCGGTTGCTCCCCTTGGTCAGGAGATAAACCAGGGAGATTAACGCAATCAGAAAGGAAACTAAGCCTCCCCTGGACCTGGAAAGAACCAGGGCTGTCAACATCAGAGCGATGGATAGGAGCAGGATCGTCAACCCTATGGACCCGCCTCCTGGTAGGATCTTCCATCTTCTTCGGGACTCTGGATGGAGGTTCCCCCAGTCAGAAAACTGAAGAATAAACACGTCGATGGCCACCGGTAGAATCATTTCCAACAGACCGGCAAAGTGATTATGGTTGATGTAGGTCCCGGTAACTTCCTCGAGGTAGTAGGTCTTCCTCAACCAGAAGATGCGCTGAGTCCCAGCCCCATACTCGATCAGGCCATAAACAGCCTCAAAAGTGCCTAATCCTATGAGGGTGGTCAAAAGGGCTTTAAACTTCCACGTCTCCAACCTGCTGGCATAAATGGCTATGAAAAAAAGAAGACAGCCAGAAAAAGTCAAAGCTGCGGTTGCAGTAGCTGAGGGGTAGATGGAGATCGTCGCCCCCCGGTAAAGAACCGACAGGTATTTTGCGGCTAGGCCGATGGTTGGAATGACGGCGTTCCTCGCAGTGGCAGGGGAAAAGAAGTCTCTCCAAGAACCGGGCAACGGCAGAAGTTGGAAGAGTATCAGACCGAAAAACAATCCGACGCAGGAAAGGAATGGAACGGGTGAATGCGGGACGGGCTCCCGCCCGGACCGCTGGATGAGCCAGGCGCAAATTATTACAAGAATGCCCCCGCCTACGACCCGGCAAGACCAGGGTTCAACCGCACCGTAGGCTAAGGGAGAAAACACCGTCAAGAACAACGTGACGGAAAAGATTACCTGGCCCCAGAGATCATGGCGCAAGGATCCAGGCTCCCAGGATGAAATATCGCTAAAGTGTCTCCGTCGCCCATGTGCCCTGATCTATTCCGGCAGAGAAAGCATTTCGGGTCCTGCGCAAAGTCAGAACCAGCGGTGCAATCAAGGCTAACGCGAAAAACAGAAGGTTGTTTCGGATATCGCTTACCCCAGGCGCAATTTGAGATACACTCCCGGATGACAATGCCGCTACCCCTATTTCAAAGCTTGGGTCATTGGTGCCATTATTGATTTTGCTGGCCCAGGCGTGAATCGGCCGATTTGACTTTATCAAGAGATAGCCATTTGTGCCGCCCAGCGGGTGGATCGAGGCGGTCAACGGGCTAAGTTGCGTCATCCCGTTTCCAGGCACTAAGACATTGGTACCACCGATCTGAGCTCCAGAATTGTCATGCAGGCTTACCGTCACGTCAGCCGGCGTACCATCAATAGTGTTCAAACCGAGGTTCGTCCGAAACGCGGTCGTGTCAATGACTTCGGGGATGTATCCTTCCATCCAGGCTGATGCTACATTCACCCCAGGGAAGAATCCGGCCGTCCCCTGGTTACTACTGACCTCAGACACTGCGGAAAGCATCTTGGCGTTGGTGGACTCAATGGTGATAGGGCCAAAATCTCCTAATGAGGCCCCCATTTCACCCAGAATGTCGGTGCTGCGAAATTTTCCGCCTACGTTGATCACAGTGGGAATCGGGTTACCGATAACACTGCCGTCGGTCCTCCTGGCTGTAATCGTGACGTGGTTGGGCAGGGTGTCGAGATTGATGATCGCAAGGAAAGAGGTGAATCTGGTGGTATGGGCTGACGAGGGAATCAGCAGCCTGGTTCCGGCGTCGAGCCGGATTTGCTGAGCCAAGACTTGTCCCGACAGTGCCAGGGACACAAACAAGATGAATACGCCTCTCAAGTTTCTCATGCCTTTGCTCCTGCTATTCAGATTTGGCGTCCGCGCCGCGGACTCTCAATCAAATTCCCAGATTGGGATCCCACTCTTTGATCGATACCTCTATATTATCCTCAAAAAAGCACCAGTAACACAGAAAACGCATTTGAGACACCAGAACACTCGGTTGAATGGGAGAAACGACGGCATGAATGGTTTTTTGGAGAGGTATTCGCTTTTTGGAAAGCTTCCTTGAAAATTGCCTTTTCATATTGGGAGGCGCCCACGTGACCACTGTCACCGGAGCGGAGATGAGCTGGCGATGGGTCACCTCCCACATTTTCATGCTCCGTGGTGCCCCTGGAAGAGGGTATGAAAGGCTTCTATTAAAATGTGTGCTTGAAGGTGGGCGCCGCGCTCCGGCGCGGCGATTCTTTCCGACATTGAAAAGCCGCTGACCTGGAAATCAGGTCCGCTCGACCACTAATAAAGCACATTTTCACGGGCGATGGAGCGCCCAATCGGCGCATGGATAATTTGGATGCAGGCAGTGACGAAGTCCCGTAGGGACGATTGGCCTGCAACTGGTTCAACCACCCCGAAGGGACTCCGTCCTCGCCTTGGCCCTCTGCCCGGTGATCAATCACTGGGCCCAACAGCGGTCAAGCTCCTCCGCAATTCCCTGGCGAAACCTCGCCCGAGAAAACTGCTCGAGAACATTTTCTCTGGCACGCAACCCAAGCTGTGCCCCCAGTTCGGGGGATCGAACCAGATCTAGCATTCGCATGGCCAGGTCTGCCTCGTCTCCCGGTTTATACAGCAGCCCTGTGACTTTCTCCTCCATCATCTCAAGGATGCCTCCCTGAGCAGAGACTATGACTGGTTTCGCCAGGAACATGGCTTCAATCAGGCTTTGAGGCAAAGCCTCGGGGCCAATTGAAGTCATCACCACCGCATCCAGGCTCTCAATAAATTCGCGGATATTGGATTGATGCGGCAGGAAGAAAACGTGCCGGTCCAAGCCGGAATTGCCAACCAGCTGCCTTAATTCTGCTTGATATTCCAGGTCGGTCAAGTCGCCCGGGGCCGGACTTCCTATCACGAAGAACCGAGCTTCCGGAAGCTGCTTAATCACTCTTGCGGCGGCATAAAGAAACTCCTTTTGCCCTTTAAAGGGGGTTACCCTTCCCACGATTCCGAAAAGGTAATCCCTCTCGTCCAGACCAAATTCCCTTCTCAAGTGTGATGCCTATCTTCCCAGAGGAAACCAATCCCAATCCGGATAAGGGTTGTAAAGAACCCGGACTTTGGCCTC
>JBGPHY010000196.1:0-8957 GCA_041484625.1 Terriglobia bacterium
CAAGATCAATATCGTCAGCTCTCTATTTAAAGGCGAACATGATGTGGAAGCCTCAGGGAAAATTTTGGCGCAGAATCAGGTGGGCACATACGACCTCCTTGGACTGCGCTTGGACAATAACGAGATTCCCAAGCCATTGGTTGACCTTCTGGTCAAGCACGTCTTACTTCCGCGTTACCCTGCAGCTGCGCCGAATCGTGAGTTTGCCCTGCCTTACGGAATTCAGAGGATCGAATGCCGGCCAGGCAAACTGTTGGTTCATCAGGGAGGAGCACACTGACTCTTGGATTCTCGAGAAAGATTGCCTTTATCTAAGGTTGTAGACGTCAGATCGCCATTTTTCGGTTGGCAGAATCCCACCGAACACGGCAGCCTTTCCGCAAGGATTCGATGGCCATGCAAAGAACCACGTTGGTGTGGTGACTCATTTCTACCGTTGCATTCGGGGTCTTGCGGGTCCGAACACAGTCCAGGAAGTTCAAGATATGATCCCGGCTGGCACCGTCGAAGGTCCCGAATTCCTGCTTTTCCAGTTCAGGCTTCATAACTCTCTCGCGAGTCTTAGGATAAAGCGCATAGGATTCGCGGGCCATGTCCAATCGGGCCTTGTCCCCGTGAAACTGTTTCAGTTGATCATTGTTCCTCGCGTATTCCATAGCCTTATAGCCGACAGTGAAAGTCACCAGAAAATCTTCCGGGTACTCGATGTTCATCACGGTCGTTTCCGGTATTTCCGCTCCTGGCAGGTGGGCTCTGCCCGCGCTGCAATTCACGGCCTCGGGATAAGTGGCATTCATAAACCAGTGGATGGCGTCAACGACATGAGCTCCCTGTCCCACCAGCATGCCGCCTGAATAGTCATAAAAGTAATACCAGTTGTGAAAACGGAGAGGGTCGAGTGGCCGCTGAGGCGCTGGGCCCAGCCATTGTTTCCAGTCCAGATCCCCCTGCAAGGGAGCCTGACGGAGCGAGGACTGATGATTGAGCCACCAGGCAGTAACCAGGCGCACATCACCCAACTTTCCCGAGTCCATGATCTTCTTGCCCTCCTGGAAGATTGGATAACTGCGCCTCTGGGTCCCAACCTGAACGATCCGTTTGGAACTATTGACCGCCTCCATTACACGGAATCCCTCATCGACAGTGTGGCAGAGCGGTTTCTCCACATAAACGTCCTTGCCGGCATGCACGGCATCGATGGTCATTCGGGCATGCCAATGGTCCGGCGTGGCAATGATGACCGCCTGCACGGTTTTGTCATCCAACAGTCGGCGATAGTCGCCACAAGGCCGTGCTGAAGGATCGGCCAGCTGAAGGCCCGCCATCAGGTTTGGTTTGTAGACGTCACAGACTCCCTTCAACTCGGCACCCAGGTCATGGAAGATCTTCATCAGGAATTGCCCGCGACCGCCACTGCCAATCACTCCCACGCCAACCTTTTCTTCGGCGCCAACAACTCTGCGGGGAAGCACCGAAGAGGCGAAGGCCAACCCCAACCCGCCCTTCGTACTTTGGCTCAGGAAACGCCTGCGGTTTCTTCCGGTTGCGTCTTTCATTTCATTCTCCGAATTTAAAAGATGGGCGTAGGTGGTCTAATTCGCGTTTGAGGAAATAATCGGTTTGTCGGACAAGACAAGCCGGGTGTGTCACATTTAGAGGGGGAGCTCTTTGTAAGCGATTTTCAAATAGCCCATGTTGGCAAGCATCTGGTTGATCCGAACACTGTCGTAGTAAATCCCCAGTCCTTCACCACTGATCCAATCCACGACAGGGTTCCCCAGGTTGGGTAGCACGTTTCCGCTGCCATCGCGGGTTTTGGCCACGAAGACTCCGCCCAGGATCTGGCCGAAACCGGCTCCAGTGACGGTCATCGTCCCCTGGCCCACTACCAGAATGAGCCCGCTGAATGAAGCCAAGCCCTGCATCTGGAGGTTGCCTCGTACTACCAGGACGCCATAGCCGGAATTGCTTCCCAGATCGCAGTCGCCGTCAAAAACATTGACCACCAGGCTCATCGGGGTTCCCCAACAGTTGGCTCCCGCACACTGAGTAGTTCCCACCGGGTATGTGGTGGGGGCCAGGGAAGCAATACGATCCACCAGTTCCTCGAGCCCCTTCGGGGTGGTATACATGGAAGGTAAACGGGGCGAAACATTCTCAACATCCGGGGTGGTACCGCTGGAACCCACGTAGTGTGTCGGGTCCGGAAGAGTCATGTCAATGGCTACCACCGCTGGATCAGACAGAACTCCAATGGCGGGTCTATCCACACCGCTGCCTCCCAAGTCAGTTCCCACAACCCAGTGATTAGAAGATGTCGAGGGGTTGAACACCGGGTTCGGACCGTTCAGGAAAAGGGTGCCTGGCAGGCCGGGGAAACCGGCACTAGCTACCTCCCGCCGCAATCTAGAGGAGGCCCCGTCGAGTGTAAGGGAAAAGGCCGTAATCTGGAATACGGGGAAGCCCGTCTTGAAGGGGTTAATCCCATTGATGGGGTCATAAAGGTATTGCGAGCCGTCAAAGTAAACGGGAACGTCCTGGTTCGTAGTCAATCCTGTGTTATCCACATCCTGGCCAGAGAGACGCTTCGTTTTCGTCGAGATTTTGACCCACTGGTAAGGGATCGGATTGGACCCCTGGTTGGTGAGAACGTAGTTAACCGTAGTAAACCCGGAAGCCGCGAATTCAACGTCGTAATAAGAGTTGGACACATTGGTTGGGTCGACACCGGCGTTTTGTCGCAGATAGACGACTTTGGTTGGAGAGTCAAGAGGGCTCAGGCTGATCGGATTGACCGAGGTTCCATTGAGACGATAAGTAGCTTCCTCCAGGCCAGCCTCGGCTGCGTAGAAGGCCGGATACGAGGAACGGCTGTTGTGATTGATCCGGGTTTCAAGGCTGGATGTGGTCATGAACCCCAGCCCCAGCAGGCTCAGGATGGCCAGGACGAAAAGGGTGAGGATTAGAGCCATGCCCCGCTGAGAAGATCGCTCGCAGGGAGGGAACTCAGGGGAAGGCCATTCGTTTCTGCTCATCGGTACTAACCACTTAGCCAAAAGTAAGCCTAACCGCCGTGCAGTCATCACTCCAGGTTACGAGGAATCACGCTAGTCTGAATGTTCAGGTCCCCATATTGTTTTCGATAGGGGTCAAGTACTGTCGTCCTCAGAGTTAGCGAAACGTCAATCCGTTTGACGTTGGTTGCATTCACTCCCACCGTGGTCCAGGAACCGCCGGACCAAGTGTAATAAGAGAATGTCAGGCCGTTGACATTCTCAGCCAGGAGCTGATAGTCCGCCGCGGGAATGGAGCCGTCGCTGTTCTTCTTGACTTCACTTCTTCTCAACACATTGCCACCGAGGTTGTACTCCACCACTTCAACAAGTCCGTCGTTATCGATGTCTCCCTCAAAAACCAGCGAAGTGCTGTTGATCGACCTGAATCCATAAGCAATCCGATTGGAATTGGAGTCGGTCCAGCCCGTGCTCAGGGCATAGACCCTGGCCTGCGGGTAACCTGCCATCCGCATATCGCGGTACATCTGATCGGAGGCCTCTCGAAGGCTCTGCTGAATGGTTAACAAATCCTCCTGGTACTCTTTACTTCCCTGGCTCTGGTTCGACAACATGAGGACCGAGCCCAGAATGACGGTAAATACCAGGGTGGTGATCAGTAATTCCAATAAAGTGAATCCCCTGGGGCATTCCCATCGTAGAGCGAGTTGGTTCTTCATCTTACTGTTGTTTCAAGCACTTCACGTTTAGGGGTCGGAGAATATTAGTCATATATGCCCGGCCCCCGTTAAGTCGGCGCGCAGCCACAACAATTTTCCGGAGCCCGTTGGAGGTGCCGATGTTCCAGCGCACTTCGAAGGTCAGGTTATTGATACTCGGAACCGCCTGGGTATAACCTGAGACGGGCATTTGCGAAAAATCGATATTGCCCGAGGAATCCAGTCCGCATCCCCCGTCCACCAGTGAATTCACAGGCTGTGCACGCAACTGCTCCATCCTTTGGACTGACAGCGAAGTCCCTACGGTGTCAATCCGATTCTCGAAATTGGCAGCCACTGAATAGCTCAGCAGAGAAGCTATAGAGAGCAGACCGAATGTCAGGATGAGCAGAGAAATCAGGGTTTCTATGAGGGTGAATCCTTGCTCGTCGGCTGGGTGGTCCAGGCGCGCCATACCGGGCCCGAAAACCGGGAAAGAGATTGTCTCCAGATTCATCTCCATACCGTTCCACTCAAAAACCAACTTCTAATTTTTCCCGCGGGTGTGATGGTTACCGCCGCGTAATTGCCGTAAGGGTCACGAATATAGATAACTCCCGGCGCCGGCAACCGGTTGGCGGTCGGCACTTGCCCGGCATTGACCTGGACCACTATGCCCCAAAAGATGAAAGCAATGCCGCGATTGGGTAAAGGAATCGGGTCCGAACTGGTGCCCATGACTCCGCTGGTAAGCGAGGGAGAAGGCGTGCCACTGTTCATAGAGAATCCATTTTGGGGCACCCACATCGAGCGTTCCATTCCAGTCACTGTCCCGCTGGTGTCAAGGTCGAGAAAATACCAGTCTCCCCCGCTGGAAAACAACAAGGATGCAGTCCGGTTCCGGTTAATGGCGGTAAACCGCGTGTTCCGGAGCTGTCCTTCCACTTCGCGCGCCAGGGCCGAAAGCTTGTAAGTCTGCGATGCCTTGGTCAGGCTGGGGATAGTCAATGCAAGGAGGGTCATGGCCAACGCCATTGTCACCAGGACTTCCAAAAGACTGAACCCCCGGGCCCTTCCTGCCTGCCACTCTCGCGACGCCAATTGATTTGAAATCGACCGCATATCGAATAAAATCACGGCAAACAGACCACCAAAGCCTCTAAGGAAAGAACTATTATACAGTATCTTCGGAATGTCATTGGTACTTTAATCCAGATCAACCACATATGCGACAAATTATGAAAAGTACTTCCCATTTTTCCTGCCCCCCCCAAAGTTGAGAAACAAGAAAGGAAAAAATGTACACAAAAGGGGTAATCTTTCGACCATGAGTCTGCTCAGTTCAAAGAGTGAAAGCTTGTGGTATCATCTGGACCCTGAAATGAGCTAGACTCCCCGGTTTGGACCTGAGAGATAAGACATGGAGGAGAAGAGCTCAGCCACTTGAAGGAGGTCGGAAACAATGAAGGCTGCAACAACGGGCGGTTTCGACACGAGTTTCTCTCGCCGCAGATTCCTGCGTTGCGTCTCTGGATTTGGGGTCATTGCCGGCCACCAGCTTTCCAGTGAGGTCCCAGTTCTTGGGATGTCGGTACCGAAGTCCAACCGTGGCAAGGTTCTGGTTGGCGGCCACCCGTGGGTGTACGCCGCGACCCAGCCGAAATACGACATCTTCCCAATACTGGAACGCATTTTCTCGGACATGAGTGCCGCAGGGCTCGATGGAATAGAGCTGATGCACACCGCAATGCGACCGTCCGCTGCCGTGGAACTAATCCTTGAACTTTCCGCAAGGTATAAGCTCCCGGTTATTGGTAGTTCATTCGAGGGGAAAATGTGGGAACGTCAGCAGCACAGCGCTATCCTGAAGGATGCAGAACTGGTTGTGTCGAGGCTGGCTCAGCTCGGTGGCCGCACTCTGGGGGTTTCAGTCGGAAGAGCGCCGCTGCCGAAAACTGCCGCTCAATTGGATGCTCAAGCTGTGCTCCTTCGGAAGATTATTGCCCTCTCGAAGACCCATGGAGTCGAATTGAACCTGCACAATCACACCTACGAAGTGGAAAACGGTGAACACGACTTGAATGGGACACTTGCTAGAATTCCAGATGTCAAGCTGGGACCGGATTTAAACTGGCTCTTGCGCGCGGGAGTTGATCCCGTTAACTTCATTCACCGCTACGGGCAGAGGATTGTCTTTCTTCACTTGCGGGATCAGAAGGCCGATGGAACCTGGTCCGAAGCCATGGGAGAAGGGGACATGGATTACACCGCTATCGGGAGAGCTCTTCACGAGGTTTCCTTTTCAGGCATTGCCGTCATCGAATTGGCCCACCCGGATGGATTCAAACCAACTCGCCCGTTGCGGGATAGTTTGAAAATGAGCCGCGAATATGTCAGGAAGACCATGGGATACTAATTAAAGTCAACCAATGAGGTGTTTATGAGAGATCAAAAAACCTTGGCTCGACGCCAGTTTCTGAAGGGAATGGCTGCAGCTGGCGCGGGTATGACGGCAGCGGCACACCGGGCCCCTGCCTTTCTTGCCCAGAAAAGCCCTAGTGATGTGATCGGAGTAGCCTGCATCGGAGTGGGAACGCAGGGGCACTACTTGTTGCAGCAGGTCCAGGGGGTCCAGAAGACCGAGGTCCGGGTCATCTGTGACCTTTATGAAGGAAACCGGAAACGAGCCCAGAAGCTATGCAAGAATCCCAATGTCCGCTTTATCCAGGAATGGGAAAAGGCAGTCCAGGAGAAGGATATTGATGCAGTAATCATTGCTACTCCGGACTTCTGGCACGCGCCGATGGTCGTTGCTGCGGCCCAATCCAACAAAGACATTTACGTGGAGAAAGGATGGTGCACAAAGCTGGAAGATGCCAAGAGGATGCGCGGGGCCGTGAAGGAGCACAGGGTGGTTCACCAGTTGGGGCACCACTACAACAGTCTCCCCCCCTTTCACAAGGCTCAAGAGATTTTCCGTTCCGGGGTATTGGGCAAGACCCCGGTGGTCCGCACTTACATCGACCGCGCCAATGCCACGCCGGAATGGAAGTTCTACACGGACTACCGCACTTACAAGATGCCGGAAGACGCCAGCCCGCAGACCATAGACTGGGAACGCTTCATCTCTAACACCAAAAGGCGTCCTTTTGACGCAGAACGGTTCTTCACCTGGCGTTGCTGGTGGGACTATGGGACAGGCATTGCCGGCGACCTGCTCAGCCACCTTTGGGATTCAGTCAACATGGTGGTCGGGATGGGTATCCCTGAAAGTGCCGTCACCCAGGGAGGAACGTATTTCTGGAAGGGGGACCGGGAGGTGCCGGATATGTGGCACGTCCTTTTTGACTATTCCCAAAGAGATCTGGCCGTCACCTTTGCCTGCAGCTTCCACAGCCGGCATGTCGGGGAGATGGCGCAATACCTGGGGAGAGACATGACCCTGGAAGTCTCGCCGCAATTCTGCCGGACCTATAGTGCCGAGTGGAAGCCCGAATATGCCGCCAAATTAGAGGAGGCTCGCCAAAAGGCAGGACAAGCCGGGCTGCTGCCCACCGAAGCCGTGGTGCCGCCGGACTACTCCATGAAGAAAGATGAACTGCAGGTTAGCTCTCATATGCAGAACTTCTTTGACTGCGTGCGGTCCCGGGAATTGCCCCGCTGCCACGTCGACCGGGCTTTTGAGGAGGCGGTTGCCCTCCTGATGTCGGTGAAGGCATTTAAACAAGAGCGGAAGGTGCGATGGGATCCTGCCAAGGAGGCGATTGTTTAGACGTGCTCTCTTGGGCAGTGGATCGTTGGAGGTGGAAGGAAGACCCATCGCGGCGAGGGTGAAAGGGGAGAGTTGAGACTGAGTTCTGCGAGCAGATAAACCAATCAGGAGAACTCCATGGAACTGAATGTACCCATTACGGTGGCCCACGGCGATGGAATTGGGCCGGAGATCATGGAGGCTTCGCTGCGCATCCTCCAGGAAGCCGGGGCCCGGATTGAGGTCGAGACTGTCCAAGTCGGAGAAAAGGTTTACCTCCAGGGGAATACGTCTGGAATAGGGCCCAACGTCTGGGACTCCCTAAGGCGGACCCGGGTGTTCTATAAGGCCCCCATTACTACGCCCCAAGGGGGCGGCTTCAAGAGCATTAATGTCACCACCCGAAAAACCCTGGGCTTATACGCCAATGTTCGGCCTTGCACGTCCTACCACCCTTTCGTGGATACCAAACATCCGAGAATGGACCTGGTGATCGTCCGAGAGAACGAAGAGGACCTCTACGCCGGGATCGAGTACCGGCAATCGGACGAGGTCTATCATGCGATCAAACTCATCACCCGGCCGGGCTCCGAGAAGATCGTTCGATATGCCTTTGAATATGCGCAGGCCAACAACCGAAAGAAGGTGACTTGTTTTACCAAAGACAACATCATGAAGTTGACCGACGGTCTTTTCCATAAGGTGTTTGATGAGGTGGCTGCCGAGTATCCTGACATCGAACGAGAACACTGGATCGTGGACATCGGGGCTGCCAAGATGGCCGACACGCCGGAAGCTTTTGATGTGATCGTCCTGCCCAACCTGTACGGAGACATCCTCTCCGACGTGGCCGCTCAAATTGCCGGTTCGGTGGGGCTGGCGGGATCGGCCAACATTGGTGAGACCTGTGCAATGTTCGAGGCCATCCATGGATCTGCTCCGCGCAGGGCCGGCCAGAACCTGGCCAATCCCTCCGGGTTGCTGCTCGGAGGGGTGATGATGCTGGTTCACATCGGCCAACCGGAAGTTGCTGCCTGTGTCCACAATGCCTGGCTGCGGACCCTCGAGGATGGTATCCATATTTACGACATTTATATGGAGGGGATCAGCCGCCAAAAAGTCGGGACGCGGGAATTTGCGGACGCTGTCACTGCGAGGCTAGGTCAGCTTCCCGAGCGGCTCAAGACCGTCAAATACTCCAGCACTAAAGCCGCACTCATGGGAGCGAAGGCCCGGGAAGTCCGGTCGTCTGCCAAAACGCTGGTGGGAGCCGATATCAACGTGAGTTGGAAAGACAGAGACGCAAACCGGCTGGCTGACGTCCTGCTGAAACTGAAAGGGGAGTTGAAGCTGGTGATGATCAGCAACCGCGGCCAGAAGATCTGGCCGGATGGTATCCCCGGTATCTTCTGTGTGGATGCCTTCCGCTGTCGCTTTCAATTGCCGGAAGACGGGGCGCCAGTGAAACATAGCCAGATCGTCGATCTGCTTCGG
>JBGPHY010000197.1:0-8948 GCA_041484625.1 Terriglobia bacterium
GAGGAAGAGCTGCAGGCCTGTTTTCGTGGACAGGGGCGACACCCGGTGTTCGTTGCGCTACAGGAGACAATCGGGGCCTATCAGATTCCGATCCAACCGTTTGCCGATCTTCTAGAAGCGTTTCGCCGCGATCAGGTCAAAAGGCGTTATCGAACGTATGAAGAGTTGCTCGACTATTGCCGCTATTCGGCCAATCCGGTAGGGCACCTGGTGCTCTATCTCGGGGGATATCGCGATCCTGAAAGACAATTGTTGTCCGACCATACCTGCACTGCATTGCAGCTGGCAAACCACTGGCAGGACATCCACGGTGATTTAACTCAGCTCGACCGCGTCTACTTGCCGTCAGAGGACATGCAGCAGTTCGGTTACGAAGAAGACGATTTGCGAGCTCAGCGTTGCGACGAGAGGTTCGTGCGGCTCATGCAGCTTGAGATCGGGCGTGCCCGAGAACTATTTTGCAAAGGGCTCAAGTTGTCGGACATGGTCGACCCGCGGCTGGCTCTGGATATCGAACTGTTTGGCCGTTGCGGTCTGGAGCTGCTCAAGCGGATCGAAGCGGTCCATTACGACATTTTCCGGCGGCGGCCCACGCTCAGCAGATGGATCCGTATCAGGCTGTTGGCCTCTTGCTGGAGGACTCAACACTCCAGGAAAACTCTGTTTTGAGCTTCTTAGCCATGGTGGCACTCCATCTGGATGACTCTTATCGGCGCTGCGAAGATCTGGCAAGGGCCAGCACTTTCTACGTCGGTCTCCGGCTCCTGCCCTCCCGCAAACGAAGAGCGCTCGCGGCGGTCTACGCCTTCATGCGACGCTGCGACGACATCAGCGATGAAGAGGGGAACATCTCTGAAAAACGCCAGCGGTTTTTCGAGGTCCGTCGTCGCCTCGACCTGGCCCTGGCAGGCGATTTTTCCGGGGACGAAACCCTGCCGGCACTCCTGAATACCATCCAGTCGTTTCAAATACCGCTTGAGTATTTTCACCAGTTGATTGAAGGAACTGAGATGGATTTAACCGTGTCGGACTATGCGAGCTTTCAGGATCTCTACCGCTACTGTTATCACGTTGCTTCGGTCGTGGGACTGATTTGCATCCACATTTTTGGCTTCCGGGACCCTCAAGCCAGGCAACACGCCATCGATTGTGGAGTTGCCTTTCAATTGACCAACATTCTACGGGACATCCGGGAAGATCTCGAGCGCCAACGGATTTATCTGCCCCAGGAAGACCTGCACCGCTTCGGTTATACTCGGCAAGACCTGGAGCGGCAAGTCAAAGACGATCGATTCCGTGCCCTCATGAACTTCGAGATTGAGCGAGCCCAGGTCTATTACGCCAGGGTTCGTCCTCTCATCCGGATGATTAATCGAGACAGCCGTCCGGCCTTTGTCGCCATGTTCGAGAGCTACAGAACTTTGCTGCAGCGCATTCAAGACGATGTTTCGACCGTCTTCGATGAGCGAGTCCGCCTAAAGAGCAGTGACAAGGTCAGAATTGCTTTGAAGGCACTGGCTAGCTGGTGAAGCTCCCTATGGCAGACAGAAAACGGGTGATCATCATTGGGGGTGGTCTGGCCGGCCTGGCAGCAGCCATCGTGCTCCCGCCCGACGACTTCCAGGTCACGCTCCTGGAGCGGCGGCCCTTCCTGGGGGGGCGCGCCTCCTCTTATCCGGTCCCAAAGCTCGATAGTGCCGAGGACCGGCGGCCGCGAGCAGAGACTGAAGCATCGACGGTTCACGGCGGCGAATTCTCCTCCATGCCCAAAGAAGAGTTGGATGAGGCTGTTACGCTAGTCGACAACTGTCAACATATCCTGATGAAGTGTTGCACGAACCTGCTGGA
This sequence comes from Terriglobia bacterium, assembly GCA_041484625.1. Taxonomy (GTDB): domain Bacteria; phylum Acidobacteriota; class Terriglobia; order Versatilivoradales; family Versatilivoraceae; genus JBGPHY01. Next base: position 1,849 of record JBGPHY010000197.1, read on the forward strand.
TTTCTATCGGCGACTCTCGGTACACCGCTCAGTGGTTTTCTTTGACAGCTACGTCTTCCTGGACGATACGGGGCGGATGGCCAGGCTGCGGCCATCTTGCCTGCCGGCACCCTTTCACCTACTTCCTTCCTTCCTGCGCTTTCATCCGCTCCACTGGAAAGACAAGCTGGGTGTGGCTTATGCGCTGGCCTGCATGTTGCTGGAGGAAGCCCGCCTGGAAAGCCTGGACCGGATCACGATCCTCGAGTGGCTCCAACAGCATCGCCAGACCGCTCGGGCCATCGAGATGTTTTGGCAACCAGTGTTGGTGAGCGCCTTAAACGAAGAGATCTCCAGGGCCTCGGCCCGCTATGGGCTGAAGGTCTTCCTGGACGGTTTGCTGAAGCATCGGGATGCCTTCCAGATGGGTGTTCCCGTGGTCCCCCTGGAGAGGCTCTACACCCGGCCATGCCTGGGATTGATCCAGCGCAACGGCGGCCAGGTAAGATTGCGCTGCAGTGCCGACCGGATCGAACTGGAGGATAACCGAATCAGCGGCGTAGTTCTCAACGACGGCAATCGGTTGACCGGCGATTATTACATGAGTTCCATCCCGCCCCAGGGGTTGCTTAACCTGCTGCCTTCCCGGGTGATCGAGTGCTTCGATTACTTTCAAAGATTGCGTGAGTTCGAAAATTCTCCCATCACATCGATCTACCTCTGGTTTGATCGCCAGGTGACCGCGCTGGAGAACACTGCCCTATTGGGCAGAGAAATTCACTGGATCTTCAATAAAGGCTCCCAGGCCGGACCTGAGGGAACGGCATCAGGCCAGCACCTAAGCTTGGTCGTCAGCGCTTCCAGGCGATTGGCACAAATGGGGCGTGCTGAGATCCTAGAGATTGCGCTCCGGGATTTGCAGACGGTTCTCCCCGCCTCGCGGGAGGCCAGACTGCTTCGCACTGTGGTATTAAAGGAACCTTATGCGACCATTTCCTGCAAGCCAGGGTGTGACTCCTTACGGGTGGACCAGCAGAGTCCCTTCCGAAACGTCTTTGTGGCGGGCGACTGGACCCGCACGGGATGGCCTCCCACAATGGAAGGAGCAGTCCGAAGCAGTTACCGCTGTGCGGAGTTGATCCTCCAGTCAGAAGGAAGGCCTGGAACCTTTCTCCGGCCGGATCTGCCGGTTCAGCGAATTCCCGGATGGATAGCTGCCCTGTCGAAGCGCATTCATTCCATCCCTTCGTGAAAAGGAAGTTCAATGTGGGAGCTGCGCTCCGCGCGGCGAGGGACATCAACCGGAGATCGCCGGTCAGCGGACGGCAGTCCCACGACTGGCTCTCACATTTTCATCGGGGGTGGTACGCCATTGGCGCATGACCCTGCCACTCACTTCTCGGCCACAGGCCTTTGCCGGGAACTTCTGGTTAACTGGATGAGTTCCGGGGGTAATGCGAAGCTGACATGTTCGTCCTCGGTTTCCAGCCCCTCGACTGTTGCAGCGCCCAGGGAACGCAAGAAACTGACGACTCGATGTACTAATTGATCCGGAGCCGAAGCTCCGGCCGTCACTCCCACGGTTTCCGCCCCCTCCAGCCAGCCAGCTTCAATGTCAGCTTCGTCGTTGATCAGGTAAGCGGGCACTCCAGCGGCTGAAGAGACCTCACGAAGCCGTTGGGAATTCGAGCTGTTTTGCGACCCGATGACCAAGACCAGGTCCACTCTTCCGATGAATTCCTTCACGGCATTCTGGCGGTTCTGCGTGGCATAACAAATATCGTCTTTCGGCGGAGACTGCATCTTGGGAAACCTTCGCTGCAGTGCCTGCACAATCTGAGCCGTATCATCGAGACTCAGTGTTGTCTGGGTGAGGAAGACGACTTTCTCAGGGTTGGCGACCTCCAACCGATTGGCATCTTCGACTGAACTGACCAAATACATGGGGGCTTCACCCATGGTCCCTACCACCTCTTCGTGGCCAGGATGTCCGATGAGGATCAGTGAATAGCCCTCTCGGGCAAAACGGATGGCCTCCAGATGGACCTTGGTGACCAGCGGGCAGGTGGCGTCAACCACCCGGAGCCGCTTGCTTTGAGCTCGCTCGCGAATTTGCGGAGATACGCCATGGGCGCTGAAAACACAGACAGCCCCAGGCGGGACCTCATCGAGGTCTTCCACAAAGACCACGTTCCGCTGGCTGAGGTCTTCCACCACATAGCGGTTGTGAACGATTTCGTGGTACACGTAAATCGGCGGAGGCAGGACTTCCAGCACCCGCTCCACGATTTCGATGGCCCGAACCACGCCGGCGCAAAACCCTCGTGGATTGGCCAGTATGACTCGTTTAATCGCCATGACGAACCCTTCATTCCTTCAAGGAGAAACCTCAATCTAACATGTTGGCCAAGCCCGGACAAATCCTGTAGGGAAAACGCGTCATCGGACAAACTTAGGACAGTCCCAGGCTCCGATAAGTGGTCAAGCGGATGCCGCGTTGCCGGACTTGCTCGAACACCTGCGGGTTGACCAGTACTTCGTATTCCGAGAAGTTCTGACGTTGCTCATCTGAGAGGGCGTGGTCGTCTCGATAGTAAGCCGGGTGGAAATAAATCTCGTTCCTTCCGCCTTCCAGGTGCTCCAGCACCCGGAGGAAGTAAGAGGCACTCATCCGGCCGGTCTGAAAAAAACCATAGACTCTATCGGTGCAAAGGAATCCCTCCTTGGCCAACCGACGTTTCATGGTCCGAGAGAACAGGTGAAATATCAGCCCGTAAAGCCCCTTTTCCAATGCACGACTGCCATCAAACGAAAGAGCCAGTTTCAAGTGGTCTTCGGGAACTCGCAGACGATTGACACCAAAACGTCTGCCTAACCGGACGGCGGAGTCGAAAATGATAGGGTGGATGTGGAAATGCTGATGTCCATCAATATGGGAGCAGGACAAGCCGGTGGCTTGGAATTTCTCAAATTGAGCGGCCAATTCCCTTCGCAACTGCAGGCGCGCCTGGCGTGAGAAGTAGTACTTTATTCCTGCGGTCAGCGGGTTGCTGGAAAAGCGGCCCTCTCGATCCACCAGCCGTGGTATTTCGGCGGGAGACAAAACGGATCGGCCACACACCACCACCAGATGGATGCCCACCGCCAGTCGCGGGTGTGCTTTAGCCAGCCGGACGGCCTGTTCAAAAGCGTCTCCGGACACCATCAGGCTGCAACTGGTCAACACTCCTTCCCGGAACGACCGAATCACACCCTCGTTGACTTCTTCCGAGACTCCGAAATCATCGGCATTGACAATCAACTGGGTATCACTCATTTGATTTCATCATCGGACGTAGCCATACTCTCTGAACCAGGTGACCGCCCGAGCCAGGGCCCCGTCCACTGGGCTCTGCGGCAATCCCAGTTCGCGTCGTGCTTTGCTGCTGTCAAACCACATTCTGTAACGCGACATTCGGGCTTCTTCCAGCGGTGCCAGAGGTTCACGATGGCGGATCTGCCCCGTCCAGAACGTGTCCAGGTGGGCAAAAGCGACTGCCAGCCAGGCGGGGACATGGAAGCGGGGGGAAGGGATCCCGGTCAATCTGGAGAGCCGATCGAAAATTTCTTTCAGCAGCAAATTCTGATGGCCCAGGATGTATTTCTCTCCGATCCTGCCCCGCTCGGCAGCCAGCAAGTGGCCCTCGGCCACGTCGCGGACATCAATGAGATTCATCCCCGTATCCACGTATCCGAACATTTTCCCGCGCAGGAAATCCACGATGATTTTTCCGGTGGGGGTGGGCTTGACGTCATAGTCACCGACCGGGGTGCTGGGGTTGACAATGACTACCGGCAAGCCTTTCTGGATCCACCTTTCGGCCTCTCGTTCAGCCAGGAACTTGGTCCGCTTATAGTGGCCAATCATCTGCCGAAGAGAAACAGGTGTACTTTCGTCGGCCGGGGGGCCGTCCCTGTTCAAACCCAGGCAGCCAACCGTGCTGGTATAAACGACCCTTTCCACCCCAAGGGAGTAAGCGGTCTCCATGATGTTGCGGGTTCCCTCGATGTTGATGGCTTCCATCTGGCCGGGATCCGGGCACCAGAGGCGGTAATCTGCCGCGCAATGATAAGCCACATGACAGCCTTTCATGGCGGAGAGAAGGCTCGACGGATCGCGTATATCACCCTTCCGAATTTCAACCGGGAGGTTGGAGAGATTGTCCAGTCGGCTGGAGGGCCGTGCCAGGCACGCAACTTCAAAGCTCCGGTCCAGCAGTACCCGGACAAGGTGAGAACCCACAAAACCGGTAGCTCCGGTGACAAAAGCTTTCATCTTCAGCCCAGCAGATTCCACGCCGCCATGCGCAGCATGTCGCGAGGGCTTCTCTTGAGTTCCAGGACTGCGGATGCTTCAAACCCGCTGTGCATCAAGCAATTCTGGCAAAGCCGGTCCTGCCGGGATTCCCAATATTCCCACTCCACCCCGTTCCAGAATTCCTCCCAGGTATCGAAGTAGTGCTGGCCGATCAGGTAGCAGGGGCCTTTCCATCCGCGCGGAGTGAAGGTGACCGTGCTCCAGGGAGAGCAGTTGTAGTTGCGCATGCCTGCGGCGAACTCCAGGTACATGGGGGTTGAACTCAGGCGGAAGCGCTTGGAAAGTTCCAGGACCCGTTTGAACTTGTCGTGAATCTCCTGGCGGACCATGAAGATATTGCGTTCCACAGTTTCGTAGTGGTATGCAGGCGCAATCAGGATTTTGTCCACGCCCAGCGCCGTCACGGTTTCGCACATTTCTTCGATTTCCTTGACATCGGTGTCCTTGAAAATCGTGGAATTGGTCGTCACATGATAGCCTAGCCGCTTGCCTTCCTTGATCATGGCCAGCGCCTTGTCGAATACACCCTTTCGATCACACACCAGGTCGTGGGTCCCCTTCATGCCGTCCAGGTGGATATTTAAGGTCAGGCGCTTGTGGGGGAGTATTTTTCCGTAAACCCGACTGTCGAGCAGCAGGGCATTGGTGCAAAGGTATATGTGGCGTTTGCGGGAGACAATCCCCTCGATGAGTTCCTTCAATTCCGGATAAAGGGTCGGTTCTCCTCCGCAAAGGGAAACTACCGGCGCCCCACACTTCTCAACCGCCTCCAGGCAGCGCCCAAGCGGCAAACGGTCTTCTAGTTTGCCTGTGTGGCGCTCAGTGGAACAGCCCAGACATGCCAGGTTACAGGTGTAGAGCGACTCCAGCATCAACACCATGGGGAAGCGCCGGTGCCCCTTCAAGGCATGGCGGACCTGGTGCGTGATGGATTCAGTGGTGAGATGTAAAGGGAAACGCATGTCCCCTCTCCGATTTGGACTCCGCTCGGGAACTATTCCGGCCTGGCCTCGAAACGGGTCACTTGCCGGTGAGATGAAGAAACCGTCCGAGGGCTTGAAGCGGAAAGTAGCTCGCGTATAAATGGTAACGCAAATAGAAGACTTTGGGAAAACCCGTGGCAGTCCAGAATTCGTCCTTCCAGGACCCGTCCTTCTCTTGGGTCCGGACCAGGAACTCAATGCCCCGGCCTACACTTGAACCGGACGCATCTCCGCCGGCCATAAGCCCCATCAGGGCCCAGGCCGTTTGCGAAGGCGTGCTGGGCCCCCGCCCCTTCTCAGCGGGGAATTCATAGCTGCGCAGCGATTCACCCCAACCCCCATCGGCGTTCTGCAAGGAGCGAAGCCACTGGGCGGCTTTTTGGATGCGAGCTTGTCCCATGTCCTCGCCTATGCACTGAAGCCCGCGCAGTGCCAGCCAGGTTCCATAAATGTAGTTGCACCCCCAGCGGCCGAACCAGGTTCCGTCGGGCTCCTGTTCCTTGTAGAGGAATCTCAGGGCCTTCAATACAGCCGGGTGGTCGTGACCGAAGCCAAATGCCGCGAGAGTCTCCAAACCCCGAGCGGTAATATCGCTGGTGCTGGGGTCGATCATGGCATTATGGTCGGCAAAGGGGATCTGGGTCAGGAATTCACGATCACAACCCCGGTCAAATGAGGCCCAGCCACCATCCCTGTTTTGCATGGACAAGAGCCAGCGCAGAGCCCGGTCCACGGCCGCAGCCTTCCGTTGCCGGGAGGACTCGTCGGCGAAGTTTATCCCGCTCAAGGCGGTCAAAACTTGGAAACTATCGTCAACATCGGGGTAGAATTCATTAGCGTATTCGAAGTACCAGCCGCCTGGTTTGCCTTCAGGATTCTTGATCTTCCAATCCCCAACCTGGCGAACCTCCCTGTCCAGAATCCATTCTGCTGCCTTGGTCAAGGACCGATTTTCGGGTTCCATGCCTGACTCTGACAGGGCCACCATGGTCAGAGCGGTGTCCCACACCGGAGAAAAACAGGGTGCCACGCGGAGTGTCTCCCCCTCTTCAATCTCCAGCTTTTGCAGTTCGCGGATTTGGGATTGGGTCAAGGGATGATCTATAGAGTAACCGAGACAGCGGAGGGTAATGATCGAATTGATGATGGGTGGAAAAATCGAACCAATTCCGTCGCTCTTTTCGAAGTGCTCGAGCATCCATTGTTCACAGGCCTTCAATGCCCTTTGACGTCGGGGGTGCAGGTGGTGGCGCTCCAGGAAACGCAGTCCCGCATCCACACTTCGGAAGAAGTGGCACCAAAATCGGCTCTTCGAAGAATATCGGGGCGGACGGTCAATCCACAGTTCCTGGATGCGGGCATTCTCAGGCACCGGGCAGTAAGGCTTGGATGCCCAAATCACCGACAATGGCACCACGATGCCCCTCGACCAGGAGGACATCTCATAGAGGTTCACGGGGAACCAGGTTGGCAGCAATATTAACTCCGGCGGAACTGCCGGGCAGCGTTCCCAGGGAATCTGGCCGAATATAGCAAGGTAGATGCGAGTGAAGCTGTTGGCAGCGGCCAGACCGCCCATTTCGAGGATGGCGCGGCGGGCTTTCTGCATATAAGGAGCATCGATGTCATGGCCCAACAGTTTGAGGACAAAGTAGGCCTTGGCCGAAGCGCTGACTTCAGGCGGACCGCCAGGATAAATGGCCCACCCTCCTTCGGGAAGGGCTTTCTCCACCAGGTAATTGGCGGCCTTGCGGACACGCTCTTCACCGGTCCGGCCGAGA
>JBGPHY010000198.1:0-8945 GCA_041484625.1 Terriglobia bacterium
AGGCTTAGCCCAAGTATCATCAGAGCGATAGGCTGGCTACGTTCTCGCGGACTAAAATTATCACTTAAAACTTTAATTCCTGATGGATAAAATCCTGATTCACCTATGGCTAGTATTGATCTGTAGAGACACAGGCTGGGAAGGCCTCGCGCCAGTCCGTGGAGGCTGCTTGCTAGAGACCAGACGATTACAGAAAGTGAAAAACCTCGAATGGCACCAATCCGGTCGACTAAAGCACCTGCCAAGGGGTAGGCAAGTGTGTAGACCAGGAGGAAGCTATTGACTGCCAGAGCGTAGTCGCTGTTAGAAAGATGAAAGGCCTGACGAATCTGGGGCGCCAGTACCGAAAGGGATACCCTGTCGATGTAATTCAGCGTTGACGCCCCGAGGAGCAGAAATGCTATCCACCACCGGAGTGACAGATTGGGTGGGTGCCGCATAGGAGCCAGATCAGGTGGGGTGTGCACCTACTTGGAGGGTTGTTTCTGCCCCTCCCAATTACCGCCATTTCCGCCGTCGTCCTTCCAAGTTCCCGCGATCTTTTTACCACTCATTGTTCCGGCCACGGTGTAGCGTGCACTGGGTGCGATGACGGTGAATTCCAGCTTGTCGCCTTTGATCTTGCCGTCGCTGATCTCAACCGAACCGCCCTCTGCGTTTAGGGTGCCCGTGAGCGAATCACCCGACTGGGTCAACTCCAAGGTGAACTGAACATCCCCATCGGGGAGACCCTTGGCCGCGCAGTCCCACGTGCCTGTGGCCACATCGGCAGAAAAAGCGGTCCAGGTGCAGATCAAAATGGAAAGAATTGGTAACAAGCCATGAAGCCTTCTCAATTTCGGGTGTCTCATGCAGTCTCCTCGATTGGATTTCTATGCCATATTTCTCAATGGGCATTGAGCGAAGACTATATGATCGGATGGTATAGAATGTCAATCCAAGAGCCCATGTTGGTTTCGAAGTGCAAAGCTTTTAGAACATGACGGCGAAGAGGAATGCGACTTGAAGCGCAGCTTTTTCTGCAAGGTCCAAGCCAGTTGCGGAGTTCTAAGCGAATGTCTCTCTTTCATTTTTGTGCCGCGGAAGCGGCAATTTCGGATAAAATGGCTGACCGTTGGCAACAGGGAATTCTTGCAGGCAGATCGGATTGAGCCAACAAGTTGTTTTTCCTGCCGGGTAGACAGGCAGAAGCTAAAATTCTTCATTTGAGGAGCCAGGTATGCGTATTGGTATCTTGACTGGGGGCGGGGACGTTCCCGGGTTGAATCCTTGTATCAAAGCCGTAGTGAATCGGGCTGTGGCAGAAGGGCACGAGGTTGTCGGAATTAGGCGAGGCTGGTGGGGGTTGTTGTATCTGAATCCGGATGATCCCGATTCTCTCGGGAAGTGCACGATTAAGCTCGATAACAACGTGGTGCGCACGATTGACCGCTCGGGAGGAACCTTTCTCCATACATCGCGGACTAATCCGGGGAAGGTCAAGACGGCCGACGTTCCGGAATTCTTGCGGGAGCCGGATTGGGATCCGGTCAGCGACAGACAGATCCGCGACTTTACTCCTCACGTATTGAAGAATCTCGCTGCCACGAAGATTGACTGTCTCATCCCAATCGGCGGTGATGATACCCTCAGCTATGGGGAACGCATGCACCAGGAAGGGTTCCCCGTGGTGGCCATTCCCAAAACTATGGACAATGATGTCTACGGGACAGACTACTGCATCGGCTTCTCCACGGCAGTGACCCGCAGCGTCAACTTTCTGCACCAATTGAGGACATCGGCCGGTTCCCACGAGCGAATTGCCGTGGTAGAACTGTTTGGACGAAACAGTGGAGAAACTTCCTTGATCTCGTCTTACCTGGCTGGGGTTGACCGGGCCCTTATTTCGGAAGTGCATTTTGACCCGGAGCGGTTGGCGCGTATGGTTGTTGAGGACAAGAAAAGCAACCCGAGCAACTATGCGATGGTGACCATTTCGGAGGGCGCCCAAATGACTGGCGGGAAGATCGTCGAATACGGTCAGGCGGATTCTTACGGCCACCGCAAATTGGGAGGCATTGGCGCCATCACAGGTGAAGCTCTGAAACACTTGACCGGGCAGAACATCATCTATCAGCAGTTGTCCTACCTGATGCGGAGCGGAGCCCCGGATTCCTTGGATCTCATGATTTCATTGAACTACGCCAATATGGCAATGTCGTTGATTACCGAAAAGAAATTCGGGCGAATGGTAGCCATGCGTGAAGGTAAGTACAGCAACATCCCCATGAGCACCATCACCGAAGGGTTGAAGCGTGTGGATGTAGACGAGCTATATGATAAGGAGGAGTACCGTCCCAAGGTTCGAAACGTTGCCGGCAAGCCCATGTTCCTCTATTAACCCTAGAGATACCTTGAGCGACAGAGTTGAGCTTTTTTCGACAAGGCCGGCGAGGATGTTAAGTTTCCGGCCTTGTTTTCCTTTGCTTTTGAGGTAATCGGGAGTTATGATCTCTACAGAACGATTGAAAATCCACTTCTCATGGAGGTGGCCCATGCTCAAAAAAGCCATGGTATCATGGTGCGTAGCAATGGGCTGGATAGTCCTTTCCTTCGCACAGTCCCAGGATATCTCTCAGCAGTTCATCTCAGCGCGCTCTGGGCTGGTGAATTACCTGGATGGAAATCCCAAAGTCTACCGTGGTCTGAAAGAGACCAAGACTCTCTCAGTGAAGGACCAGCTTCGGTCCGGCGATCAGATCAGGTTAGGAGAGACCGAGCTCATCGAGATTCTCTTAAATCCCGGAAGTTATTTGCGGATCGCTGGAAAGGCACAGTTGGAAGTGTTCAGAACGTCCTTTGACGATATGCAGTTTGGTGTAACCCAAGGTATGGCGATTATTGAATTGGGCGTTTTTAACCGGAAGGTGCACGCATTGCAGGTTTCGACACCGGCCGGCGAGGTCAGGATCCTGGAGCAAGGCCTCTACCGGTTTGAGGTCCTGTCGCCCCAACAGGTGTATTTCTCCATCGACAAAAGACAGGCCTTGTGGGTCAAGGACAAGAAAGAATTAGCCACCTTGAAGTCAGGGAAACGTTTCAGTTTGGGGACTTCCACCGGACGGAACCTGCAGTACGCGAAGCTCGATAAGAACCAACTGGACGATTTTGACCTATGGAGCAAGCGCCGGGCAGAATTCCTGGTGGCCGCCAACAGCAGGCTTTCTTCCTGGGGCACGGAAATGGCCCATCTCAATTATGGGTCGCGTTTTTTAGGAGGCTGGGCCTATAACCCCTTCTACAACTGCTACACATTCGTGCCGTTTTCCGGGTCCTTCTTCTCCCCATACGGTTTTGCCTATAGAAACTACTATTGGGGCTATGAGCCTTATTATGGCAGGTCAGGCGGTGGATATTATGGAGGGGGTGGATCGGGCAGCAGTGTCCCACGTTCCACTTCTGTCGAGACCCGGAGGTCGGTCTCGACGGCACCGGCCTCCCCCAGTTCGCGTGTGGAGACTGGCCGGAGCGATACCGGCAGCCGTTCCGGTGCGCATGATCGGATTTCCCGCTAAGTCTGGCGGTTGCTGACGCACCTGAGAGGTGTTTGGAAGACTTCAACCAAGGCGGGGTAGCTGAATTGCAGGCTATCCCGCCTTTTTGCTTTTTTGGGACTGAACGGACAGGGAGGGGAAATCCTTGACCGCTTCTTCTGAAATGGACTAAGACAATGGGAAGCTCTTGGTTGCCAATCTCGAAGGCAATGAGAAAGAGGGACAGCCAATCTTCGGCCGATCCCAGTGGATGGAAATTGACGCCTCCGGAGCGGAATCATTATACTGGCATGGATACTGTGGAGTCATAAGAAAGGGCACAGAAATGAACAGTGAAATTGTTGGAATCGGATTAGCCGTACTTGATCATCTCATGTTGGTGCCAGAATTTCCATGCCGGGAAGGGGTGATTAACAGTTCTCAGTATAAGGTGCAGGGAGGCGGAATGGTGGCCACCGCCCTGGTGGCCGCTCAGCGGCTGGGAGCGGTGACCGAATTCTGGGGGCGTGTGGGCGACGATGAGCCCGGGCAGGTTCTGCTCAAGGAACTGAAGGCCCTCGGTGTCAACAGCTCCCAGGTGCACGTGGTGCCTGGAGGCAAAACAGGAACCTGCTTCGTGATGGTGAAAGCAGGCACGGGAGAGCGTTCTTTCGTCGTTTCCCAGCAGCGGAACCTGTTCGTTGACCTGGGCAGCCTCAATCTGGACCGGATCAAGAAAGCCAAGGTATTGTTGATCGATTCCACCTGGGTAGAGGCCGCGCAGCAGGGAGCGCATTTTGCCAAGGCACATGGCATCTCGGTTGTTGCGGACATTCACGACCATAGCCAGCCGAGCTTGGATCTGCTCGGACTGGCAGACTATGCGATTGTCCCGCGTCAACTGGCCGAGGTACTGGTCCGCAAGGGGGACTACAGCTCTGCTTTGAGAGAACTGAAAGCCCGCAATGTTAAGTTTCCGATCGTGACCCTGGGGCGAGAAGGCTGCACGTATCTTTATCAGGACAAGATCTTCAGACAACCTGCCTTTCAGGTGGAAGTAGTTGACACGACGGGTGCGGGCGATGCTTTCCACGGAGCATTTTGTTATGCCCTGGTGCGGGGTCTGGCGCTACCGGAATCAGTCACCTTGGCTTCGGCAGTTGCGGCGCTGGCTTGCACCAAGCTGGGCGGCAGAAGCGGCATCCCGACGTATGAACAGACGATTCAGTTCATGACTGAACAGGGATCGAAGAAGTGACCGGAGATTGCTCCCCATGAATGCGGTGAGAACCAGGAAGACGCAATTCCAGCTGACCGTTGTCTTGCCGATTTTGTTGACTCTCCTGTTGCCAGGGCTGGTGTTTCCCCAGGAGGCAACAAAAGCCCCGCTCAGTGAAGAGGACATTCTGGCACTGGTTACTTCCTCAAAGCTGGGTGAAGTTTCTCCACGCCGGGTTGTCGAGGTAATCACTGCTCGGGGGATCGGTTTCACAGTTACGGACATCTTCCTCCTGGAACTGGAAGCTCGTGAAGCGGACCCCAGCATTCCGCAGGCGCTCCGAAAGTTGAGGGAGCAGGGGAAAGATCTTCCTACAGCCCCAGCCAGCCCCTCTTCTTCCACGGGTGCGGAGCCTCCTGCCGGCCCCAGCGGGCCCGTTTCTGGGTCGGTCTCGAAGATCCCCACTGAACAAACCTGGCCGAGGTTCCTCGAGGCCACTCGGGTCCGGGCAATGGCATACATTGATGACCTCCCAAACTTTATCTGTACTCAGATTACCACACGTTTCATGCGGATCTTCCCAGGGGGCTGGCGAGAGGAAGACAACTTCGTAGCGGACTTGACCTATTTCGAGAAGAAGGAGAACTACAAGATCATCACTGTGGCCAACAGGCCCACTACCACCGCCACTATCGAGAAACTCCCGGGAGCCAGATCCACCGGGGAATTCGGATCGGCATTGCGGGCGCTATTTGATCCGCAGACGAATGCCATGTTCCGCCTGGAGGGCGCAGATGAGAGCAACGGGCACGAAACGGTCAGGATCAGCTACCAGGTTCCCAGGGAAACTTCCAGCAGGAGCATCAATTACAACGACGAGCGGGTGATCGTCACCGGCTACCGGGGGCGTTGCTGGCTTGACCCGGAGTCCTACAATGTGGTTCGCCTGGAGGAGAAGGCCGTCAACATTCCGGAAGACTTTCCGATTACACGCTCCGAAGTGTCCATTGATTACGATATTCAGGACATTTCCGGACGGAAATACTGGATCCCCGTCCGGGCCGAGATGATGCTGGTACAGGGCGGGGCAAAGCTGCACACTCGGAATGTGATCGAATTCAAGCGTTACCGCAAGTTTGAAGCTGAGGTCAAGATCGTGCCCGAATAGAGCGTACTTCCTTCGGGCCATTGTCTACTACATCCAACCTGATCGCCTTGCCTGAGGACGGTCTCCACCAATTCATTCACGATCCGGCAAGGCAGGAGAGGAAACCCCCTGGATCATGGGATTGCTGCCAGTGCCCCCCGGACGTAGCCGAAGCACTCTTTCATTCCTGGAAGCGGGTCTTCAGGATTGATTTCATATTCCAGGGCCAGGTGATAGGGGTAGCCCATCTTCAAGAGTGTTCGCAGAACCCCGACGATGTCAATGACTCCTTTGCCCAGTTCGATATTCTCCCCGTTCGGGGACGCCGCCGTGACGTCCTTCAGATGCATATCGTAAATCCGGTCACTGCATTGCTGGATGATTTTTACCGGATCCTGGCCCAGGCGCGCTGTGTGCCCGAGATCGGGACAGAGGCCGATTCGCTTATCGTGGTTCCTCACCAGTTTCATCACATCCAGGGGTGAAGGGTACTTCTCATCTCCGGGGCCGTGGTTATGGATAGCCACACGGATGTTGTATTCCTGCACCATCTTGTCCAGGATATCCAGGGAGTCGGGATCGGGACTGGCCACGATGGTAGGCATTCCCGCGTCCCGAGCGTATTCGAAGGCCTGGCGAATCTCGGCGAGATCATTTTTAGTGTAAATGACGCCGCCGCCCATCAACACCAGGCCCGATGCTTCCAGCTTCTTTCGGACTTCCTGCCGCTGAGCCGGAGTGCTGTCCATGGGGAGATGCATGTCTTTCAGGGTGATGTACCGGACTCCCAGCTTGGGCATCATCGTGAGGACATCGTTGAACGAGAAATGCCGCAGGGAGTAGGATGCGACCCCCACCTTGAGCCCCCGATACGGGTCCTGCCCTCCCGCGGGAGCGGCTCGAGGATCAGCCTGGACCGAGGCGCTAAAAGGGATCCCTGCGCATCCTACGAGTCCAGCCTTTAAGGCAGTCCGGCGATTCATCTGAGTTGTGTCCATGACCATTAACCTCTTTCTCCTGTCAGCTCCATAATCGGTCGTGACTTCGTTCCTTGTCCCACTCGGGTGTGGGATCAAAATATCCGGGCTCAGCCAGGTGCTGCTTGACAGTCTCGTCATTTAATGTGACCCCCAGTCCCGGCCCCTCGGGAACCTGGATGTAACCTTGGTTAATGATGGGTTTTGGCGGACCGGTTACCAGGTCATCCCACCAGGGAACATCCACCGAGTGGTTCTCCAGCACCAGGAAATTGCGTGTGGCAGCGGCGCAGTGGACATTGGCCATGCAGGAGATGGGAGTTCCGGCGAAATGCATGGCCATGGCCACACCCCGTTCCTCGGCGTAATCTCCGATCTTCTTGGTCTCAAGCAGACCGCCTGAAGTGGCAAGATCCGGGTGGATGATATCCACGGCATGAGCGTCGCACAGCTTGGCAAACTCTTCTTTCAGGTAAATGTCCTCCCCGGTAAGAATCGGGACGTCCACCGCGTCGCTTATCTTTTTGAGAAGGTCAGTATAGAACCAGGGAACCATGTCCTCCAGCCAGGCCATGTTGAACTTTTCGAGGGCCTTGCCCAGCCGGATACAGCTGTTGACACCGATGTGCCCGAAATGGTCTGCGGCGAGAGGGACATCGTACCCAATCATCTCGCGGATCTGGGCGACATATTCAGCCATCAAGGCAATGCCCTTGTCTGTCAGTTCGATGCCGGTGAAGGGGTGCTCCAGGGTATTGAGATCGACCCCTTTATAGCCGGAAATGGCTCCTGACACTTCTGCCACCAGGTCCACCCCCAAGTCCATTTTTATAAAGGTGAATCCCTTCTTGAGGCGTCCTTTCATCCTCTCGGCGTAGATCTTGGGATCGTGAGATTCGTCGGTGTCGCAGTAGATCCGGATTTTGTCGCGGAACTTCCCGCCGAGCAGTTGATAGGCGGGCACATTGTAGGCTTTTCCGGCCAGGTCCCATAACGCCATCTCGATGGCACAAACTCCACCCCCCTGACGGGCATGACCCCCAAATTGCTTGATCTGGCGGAAAATCTTGTCCACGTTGCAGGGGTTTTCGCCCAGGATGCGGCTCTTCAGCATCAACGCATAAGTCTTGCTGGCACCGTCGCGGACCTCGCCCAGCCCGTAGATTCCTTGATTGGTGTCAATCCTGATTATCGGGCAGGTCATCGGTGCTCGTCCCACCACTGCGACCCGCAAGTCGGTGATCTTCAATTCAGACGGCCTGGAATTCCTATTCACGTTTTGCATGGCAGCAGCCAGTTCTTCACTATGGGACAGAACACCGGCGCCGATTGCGCTGGCTGCCGCTGCACCGGAGGTTCTAAAGAAAGAGCGGCGATCCAGAACTCCGCCAACAGAAGATTTCACGGGTGTCTCTCCTTACTTAAGAACGGGATTAGCCTGCCACAGATCAAAAGAGGAATCTCGCGCTCGAGTCTACCACCAAGGCACCCTCCTCTCATATGCTTTTTCTTGAGCTCCTGGTCCGCGTTCTTAGTGGAACGCTGCAGGATTTGCGTCAGCGCAGACGTTCACAGCAGAAGGCCAATGGGTTGGCTAGCAGCACTGGCGGTTGTCTGTTTATTTCCAAATACTGTGACTGACCGCATAGAGATTGCCGTCGGACCCATAGGCAATCCTAAAGAAGGAGAAGGCAGGCTAATCTCGTTGAGGCCGCGCGCCTCTTTCTGGAAGAGGCAAGAAAGATGGGGACACTCGACCAGATCCTCGAAGAAGCCGGGTATGTGCGCAAAGACCACCGGTTGGAAGGCCCTCAGTTCGTCAGTGTGGAGCCCGTCGTCCTCCCTCTCCCCTCGTAAATGCCCAAGCTCAGTCCTGTCTCGTACCGCCGCCTTCAATGTGTGTTCGAACTCGAAGGCTTTCGCTGCGTCCGTGAAGAGGGCGACCATGTCGTTGGCACCAATAGCGAACAATTTTCGCTTTCTTCTTGACAAACTGTTCTCATTCTGAGAACATTCGGTTGTGAGAGTGATCAGCAAGAAGAAGATCGACGAATTCATCAAAAGGTTCCCGAACTCTCGATCCAGCCTTG
>JBGPHY010000199.1:0-8923 GCA_041484625.1 Terriglobia bacterium
ATCAGCGCCGGCCCCGTGCGATTGTGCGCGGCAACTCCCGTCAGGACAAAGATGCCTGTGCCGATGATAGCTCCAATTCCCAGGGTCAACAGGTTGACCGGACCGAGAACCCGCTTTAATGAGTGTTCTCCAGTGGCCTCGGCCTCGGCTTTAATTCGCTCAATGGTCTTGGTGGCAAAGATTGACATGTATCGCCCTTAACTTTTTTCTTTCCTTCTCCAATACAGGTACGCAGGTAAGCCAACTGCAATAATGGCAAATCCGGGCCAGGAGTTTCTGGGATCTCCGATCAGATTGGATGCCAGGACGGCAACCGCCATCATAACATACAGAACGGGCAGATAAGGATAACCCAGAGCACGATAAGGTCGAGGTAGATCCGGTTGTGTCTTTCGGAGAACCACCAGGCCCCACACAGTCAGGATGTAAAAGAGCAATGCGGCAGAGATGACATAGGTCAACAACTGGCTATAGGTTCCACTCAGTGTCAGCAGGCAAGACCAGACCGCTTGGACTCCCAACGATTTTACCGGAGTATGGTACCTGGGATGGACCTCGGATACGGTCTTGAAGAACAATTGGTCTTTCGCCATGGCGTAATAGACCCGGGGGCCGGAAAGAATTAAACCGTTCAGGCAACCGCAGGTCGAGATCAATATGGCAAACGAAACGAGACTGTTTCCTGGAGCTCCCAGGATGGTCCTGGCCACCGAGGCGGCGACCTTATCGGTTTGCGAGATCTGGTTCAGGGGCAAGACATGCAAATACGCGACATTGCAGAGAATGTAGATTACCGTCACCAAACCAGTCCCCAGGAACAGCGCAAGGGGCAGGATCTTCTGAGGATTCCTGACTTCGCTCCCCGTAAAAGTGAGATTATTCCATGCGTCCGCGGAGAATAATGCCCCGATCATCGAAATCCCCATTAACAGGCTCAGACTCCAAAACAGCGACCCTGAGTCGAACAAGGGAGGAGTTTTCTCCTGGAAACGGGTTGCGATCGTTTGGAGGGTCCCACGGTCCGGGAGAAAAGGTATGAAATGCCCCCAGGAACCGCCGGCATAGGCAATCCCGAACACAATCAGCAGGACCAGTGCCAGGATTTTCAGGAAGGTAAGGACATTCTGAATATTGGCGCCTACCCGGAGTCCAAGACAATTAGTGGCGGACAAAATGAGAATGACACCGACCCCCACCAACTGTTTCAGATCGATGGCCAGCGCTCGGCCCAGCAGTTCCGTCCTGAAGAGTTCCCGAGACAGCGGGACGAAGACGTCGAGGTATCGGGCGAAGGCTACCGCCACAGCGGCAATGGTGCCGGACTGGATGACCAGGAAAAGTGTCCAGCCATAAAGGAAGCCGTAGAGGGGGCCATAGGCCTCCCTCAGGAAGACGTACTGCCCTCCTGCCTTGGGCATGGCCGCTGCCAGTTCGCCGTAACTCAGGGCGGCCAGCACGGTCATCACCCCACTCACCAGCCAGATAATCAAGAGCAGGCCGGGAGACGCGACCACTTTGGCGATATCGGCGGAAACGATGAAAATTCCCGAGCCGATCATGGATCCCATGATGAGCATGATGGCATCGAGCAGTCCAAGGCCTTCGATCAACCCGTTTTTTGGATTCTCGTTCGTACGTCCTCCGTTGCGATGATTCGCGACATCCTACCAGTTCTTGCGCCACAGGAAAAGTTTTTGTCTTGAAAATCCACTCGGCCTTGCGTATCCTTCTGCATGCCATGAAGAAAGCGATCAAGCCTGAAAAGGGAGAGCGCAGCCCCTGACAGGCCCCCTCTAGCTCTCCTACTGCGCCGCGCCCTCCCCGGTTGATGAAAGGAGGGTGTGGTGTGTCCCAAGATGAGAACAGACAGGCTCAGGGTGGGAATCGTTGAACGACAACTGCGCTGTCAAAGGCGCCGACCAGCTTAAAGAGGTGGCCTTTTTTCGGGCCGATGGTGACCTGTTGCCCACCAGCACGGTGCGCCTTGCCTTGCATTTCGCCAGGAATGCCCAGGCGCTCAGTGAGCGGCTCTATCGCCTCCCGGGGGTGGCGCTGACGGCACTCCTCCACCCCATCTTAGTGCTGCCCAGTCGCAGACTGGCAACCCGCCTGCTGTATCTGCCATTCCGGGGGATGAGTCGGGATCGTTTGGACCTTCTCGGCGAAGAATACTTTCAGTATGTCCTCCGCCCCAGACTGAATACCAGGGGAGTCGAGCAGGTTCGAAGACTACTGGAGACCGACTGTCACCTGGTCCTGGTGAGCCGGCAACTGGAGCACGTCATTCGCCCCTTGTGTGATTTTTTGAAAGTAGAAAGTCTGGTGACGAATCGGCTGGAATTCCGTGACAATCTGGCTACGGGCCGTCTGCTGGATCCCATTGTCCCCTCCCTCCGACGGCTGAAAACCGCCCTTGACAACTTCATCGGAGGTGGGCAGGCAGGTTCGGGTGTCCCGGGATTGGTCCGTTGGGACCTTGTCAAAGAGGTCTTGAGCGCTGAGCGAACTCCTCCCAATCCATGGCAAGTGCTGGTTTCGGCTTCCAGGCAGACGGGATTCCGGCAGCGTCCGGTGGTCAACTTCGGGAAGCAGCAATCGCAGTTACACGCGTTCTCTGTGACCCAAAGCTTTTCCGGGAAACAGATCCTCCTGGTGGGCTCGACTGGATTCATCGGAAAAGTATGGTTGGGCATCCTGCTCCTGGATCTGCCCGAAATCAAGAAGATCTATCTTCTGATCCGGCGGCAAGGGGCCCGGTCCGCCGTTCAGCGATTCGAGAAGATTGTGGCAGAGTCGCCAGTCTTCAAGCCCTTTCACGAACAGTTCGGTGAGAAACTAGCCGAGTACCTGGGAGAGAAGCTGGAGATTCTGGAGGGAGATATCGGAGAACCCCGGTTTGGCCTGGATGAAAGGACAGCCAGCCATCTCCATTCAAACCTAAACCTGATTGTCAACTCGGCCGGCTTGACCGATTTCAACCCGGATTTGCGTCTGGCTTTGAATACCAACGCGGACAGCGTGCTCCATCTGGTCGATTTTCTGCGCCGATGTGACCATGCGGGGTTGGTTCATGTTTCGACCTGCTTTGTCAATGGACGTACCGATGGCCGGGTTCCTGAGGAATTGGTCCCCAACTACACGCCCAAGGGATTTCCGGAGTTTGATGTGTACCGCGAGCGGCAGTTCCTCCACGAGGCGGTAGAGCGGGTCACCCGCGAAGGGGAGAGCCCGGAGTCGGCCGAGCGGTTCCGGCAGGAGTCCATGACAAGACACCGGCCGGGTGAGGATCCGGTTGCGGAGGAACGGGTTATCCAGACCTTGATTCGCAAAGCCCGCACCCGCTGGGTCAGGGACCAGTTGATTGAACTCGGTATTGAGCGAGCCCGTATCTGGGGATGGCCGAACATTTACACGTACACGAAGAGCTTGGGGGAGTCGCTGTTACAGGCGGAGGGGGGGCATCTGCCGATCGCTGTGGTGAGGCCATCCATTGTGGAGTCCTCGATCTACCAGCCGTTTCGGGGCTGGAATGAAGGGGTGAACACCACAGCCCCCTTGTCTTATCTCCTGGGGACCTACTTTCGCCAACTGCCTTCCAACAAACGTAAGCGTTTGGATGTAATCCCGGTCGATTATGTTTGTCGTGGCTTAACCCTGGTTTCTGCGGCAGTGCTGGCACGGTGTCACGAGAAGGTCTACCAGTTAGCCACTTCTGCCAACAATCCGGCGGACATGCGGCGGACCATTGAACTGACCTCCCTGGCCCACCGCAAGCACTACCGTTCCCTGGAGGGTTTGGAGCACTGGCTGCGTGCACGCTGCGATACCATCCCGGTGTCCAAGACCCGGTATCAAAACGTGTCCCTGCCCCGTTTCCAGACCTTGTTGCAGGGGATACAGCGCCTGTTGGTTTTCCTCCCTTTTGTTGAAGAAGCGGTAGTTCGAAAACAGCGGGCCATTGACCGCTGCCAAAAGGTTATTGGACTTTACGAGCCATTTATCTTGGATAACGAATACTTCTTTGCGGCTGACCACATCCGGGTGCTCTCCCAGGCTCTGCCTGAGAATGAAGCCAGAACCTTTGAGTATGACACGGATACCATCGACTGGTATGACTACTGGATCAATCTCCATGTCCCCGCACTTCGCCGTTGGACTTATCCGCTGATTGAAGGCCGCCGGCCCGAGACGGGTTTGCTCCCCCGTAATTTCAAATTGCCCGTCCATTCCCGAAAATCATCCGGCTCAGGGAGCCTCGAGACGTCTTCTGCCAGGGGCAGTGCGCGCGAGTCAGGATTGCTCGGGCCCCGCCCGCCGACGGCGTGGCCCGCGGACTGAGGACAATCATGGCAACCTTGATTACAGGTTCCACGGGATATCTCGGTGCCCACGTCGCGTCCCTCCTGCTGGAGGAGCGCCGGGAGCGGCTGAACCTGCTGATTCGTGCCAAGGACCGGCGTGCCGCGGAAATAAGGCTGTGGCAGGCTCTGCAACTGCATCTGGACTTCCCTCGGTTCCAACAGTGGCTCAACTCCGATATTGAAATCTACCTTGGAGACATCACTTCTTCCCAACTGGGCCTCAATTCATCGGATTACGCGCGCTTGGTGAAGACCACCGATTCCGTCATTCACTGCGCTGCCTCGTTGAACCGCAAATCAGAGAAGAGCTGTTTGAATGTGAATTTGCGAGGCACGTTGGCACTGCTGTTGCTCGCACGAAAAGCAGCTTCCGACCACGGATTACGGCGCTTCAGCCATGTCAGTACGGTGGCAGTGGCCGGCCGGCGAAGCAAGGAGACCGTCTTTGAAGATAGTGCCATCGACTGGGATCGTTCCGATTATGATCCCTACGCACGGACCAAGAAGTTTTGCGAGCACATGCTTCGGGAACTGTTGCCAGACGTTCCCATCACCATCTTTCGTCCCAGCATCGTGCTGGGCGACAGCCGCCACGAACGGACAACCCAGTTTGAAATGGTGAGAGCCTTTGTTTTCCTTGCCGGTCTTCCCTTGTTGCCGCTCCGACCCCATGACCGGCTGGATATCGTGCCGGTTGATTTTGTGGCAGAGTCCATCGTCGCCCTGCATCAGAAGGACAAACCCCTGCATGACACCTATCATCTCTCTTCCGGTGAGAGTTCTCAAACCTGTCAACAGATAACCGATGCCCTGAGTAGGGCCCGAGGCAAGCGTGGACCTTTCTACTCACCGGTATTGGCGCAACCGTTTAATAGCCTCGTGGGTTGGTTGTCCGGGTGGCGAGGAAGCTCGGTGGGTCAATTGGCCAGCCTGCTAAGAGTCTTCCTCCCGTATTTGCTTTGGGATACTGTTTTTGACAACGCAAGGGTAGTGAATGAAACCGGTAAACGCCCCGCCCGGTTTACGGATTACTGCTATCCTCTCCACAGGTTTTCCGTTGCCAATCAGTTCAGGTTTCCTTACCAGGAATGGCCCCAGGCACGAAGGAGTACGGACCCATGATGGATCTGGCACTGGAATTCTGGGTCAGCGGATTAATCGAATTGTCAAAGATTCGATGGATGATGGGAGTCGGCGAGCCCTGGGTGCCAGGCGCTCCATTGAGACTGCTGTTTGCGGGTTACAACGGCAATCGCAACACGGGTGCCGATGTGCGAGTGGAGGAGATGATTCGCCAGGTCAGGAAGGTCCTGGGGGACGAGAATCTCGACCTGAGTGTCCTGTCCCACAATCTGGAACTTTCCCGCGGGTACTTCCGAAATACCCGCCAGGTCAAGTTGCCGGATGTTTACCCTCCCTTCCTGTCTCGGGAGATCAGCCAGTACCATGGAGTCATAGCATGTGAAGGATCGATGTTCAAGAGCAAGTTCGCCAATGCCCTGACGAACATGATGATTGGGGCACTGGGTGTTGCAGCAGCTCAGAACAAGCTGTCGGTAGGTTACGGTGCCGAGGCCGGCTACATGGATCCATTCCTGCAGCGCATGTGCCGCCGCTACTGCGGGGATTCGCTGGTGGTTACCCGCAATGAAGAGTCCCAGGCGGTGCTGGGGAAGTTGGGGGTCCCGACGGAGTTGGGGACTGACACTGCCTGGACTTTTGAGCCGTTGGGACGGGAATACGGAGAGGGAGTCTTGCGGAAGGCAGGCTGGGATGGTCAAACCCCGATTCTGGGACTGTGTCCCATCAACCCCTTCTGGTGGCCGGTTCGTCCGTCCTTAACCAAGTTGGCGCTCCGGAAGACGCTGGGTCTGTACCAGGATAGCCACTACCGCTCCATCTATTTCCATAACAATGGACCTCAAGTCGATGTGGCGTTCAAGCGTTATCTCACCCTCTTTTCCAGGGGCGTGGAGTCCTTCCGTCGCGAGCACCGGGTCTTCCCGGTGGTGATCGGCATGGAGGCCTTGGATCGCCGGGCTTGTGAGATCATGGCCGAGCATTTGGGCGGAGTCCCGCTATTCGTTTCGGATCAGTTTGACATGTACGAGTTGGTCAGCCTCCTGTGCAGCTGTCACCTGGCGGTTTCCTCGCGCTACCACGCTGTCGTGACCTCCATGCCGGCGTTGATTCCCTCTGCCGGTGTGACCATGGACGAACGAATCCGGAATCTAATGCGCGAGAGAGGACACAAAGACTTGCTCCTGGAAGTGGACGATCCTGATCTCGGAGACAAGCTGGTGGTCATTTTGAAGAAGTTGCTAAACGAAGGGGAAAGTCTGCGCCAGGCCATAGGTCGGACGGTGGTGCGAAACCTGAAGGTAATGGCGCGTATGGGTGTCTATTTCCAAGAACATGTTCAACAGCGATACCCGCAATTCCCGGTGCGCCCCAGCCCGCTCTCGTGGGAAGATTACCTTCCTCCCTTGAGCCCTCGGCTGCAGAAGCTCGTAGAGACTCACGAGGAATGAACTCAACCCCCTAATGAACTTCCTGCTGACCATCGTTAGGAAACTCGCCGGGAACCCGGACAAGCCAATCCTCTATGAGATTCATGAGGGAGAATTGCGGGCCGTCACCTGCAGAGAATTATTGGCCGAAATCTGTCTGGTCCGGAGGGCATTGGTTCGGGCGGGGCTACGGCCAGGGGATCGCTGTGCCTTGCTGGCTCCCAACAGCGCCCGTTGGGTGGCCTTCGATCTGGCTATCATGGCGGAAGGATTAATCGTTGTCCCGCTTTATTCTCGGCAGGCTCCTGAAGAACTGGTCCAGATGATGAAGGATTGCACTCCCGCTCTCCTGTGCTGTGCGGATGAATCGCTTCGGGATGCAGTCACCTCCCGCTGGCAGGGATCCCCTCGTGTCCTGACTTTTAGCGAACTCCTCGCCACCCCATCGTCACCCACCAGGTGTGAGGTAGCGCCAGGTGCCCCTTCGACGCAATTGGCGGTTGAAATGGATGTCCAGCGCCCGGTTACTATCATCTACACTTCCGGGACCTCCAGAGAGCCTAAAGGTGTAGTTCTCAGTGTCGGGAACCTGAACTTCATGCTGGAACGGACCACCTCTCGACTCGAAGAACTGATGTCCAGCCTGCAATTCCAGGGAGATCATCGCGTCTTTCACTACCTTCCCTTCTGCTTCGCAGGGTCCTGGGTCACCTTACTGACTTGCCTGGTCCGAAACAACAGCCTAATGATCTCCATGGATCTCAACCGTCTGGCGGATGAGATCCGGCAGGCAGCCCCTCATTATTTCTTGAATGTTCCGGCAGTTCTGGAGCGAGTGCGAAATGCGGTCCACGCGCAGATGGAGAAACGAGGGAGGCTGGCCAGAACCTTATTCTTTCGAGGTCAGGGGGCTTGGGGGCGACGTCGGAATAACATGGCAAAGAGGCTGGATCGGATGTGGTTGAAGGGGGTTCAACTCCTGGTCTTCCCCAAAATAAGGAGCCGATTGGGACCTAACTTGAGGGCCTTGATTTGCGGCTCAGCCCCTCTTTCCGAAGAAACCCAGCTTTTCTTTCAAATGGTCGGCATCCCCGTATTGCAGGTCTACGGCTTGACTGAAACCACGGCCATTTGCACCATGGATCAGGTCGACGATTTTTCGCCGGGTCGCGTCGGACCCGCGATTCCGGGAATCGAAATGCGGCTCGGGGCTAATGACGAAATCCTGGTACGGGGGCCCCACGTGTTCCCTGGTTACTGGAACCGTCCGCAGGCCACTGAGGAGATGCTGCGGGAAGGATGGCTGCACACCGGCGATCAAGGAGAGGTGGACCCAACCGGCAACTGGAAGATCATGGGCCGACTCAAGAACCTAATCATCACCAGCGGAGGGCATAACATTCGCCCCGAGCCAGTTGAACAACTGATCCAGTCTGCCCTTCCCGCAGCGGAGCACGTCGTACTGGTTGGAAACGGCCGCAAGTTCGTTTCAGCCCTTATTACCGGCCATATCCCTGAAGGTCTTGCCGATTCGGCGATTCAGAAGGTCAACCAGCAATTGTCACATTATAAGCAGATCCGTCGCTTTTATATTTGCCAGGAGCTTTTCACTATTGAGAATGGACTGCTGACAGTGAATCGGAAGCTCCGTCGTGCCTTAATCGCAGAGCGTTTCAAAGAGCAGATCGAAAGTCTGTACCGGGACCCGTAGCCCCCCGACATGGCCTTGGGTGTGGCAGACAACCGGGTTGCGTTTGAGTTGCATGAAAATGATGGTGCCGAAGTCGGCATCCTGTGCTACCAAACATTTTCAGGAAGAAGTGCGGACGGACCGGCGCCGCTGGAGTTGTTGGCGGGATGGCAGCAAGTAGAAAGATTTGCTAAAGTTGGTTTCCTCAGACTTAGGTCTCGTTCCATTACTGAAGGGACATTCCTGGAAGAACATGTTGACACTCTGTGAAGGGAAAACGCTTTCATGGCAGCTTTCCGGGGAAGTTCTCGAGCTGGCTTTGCACCATGAACCCTGCAACGAAATCGGCTCGGTGACTCTCG
>JBGPHY010000200.1:0-8915 GCA_041484625.1 Terriglobia bacterium
AGGGATGAACATGGAAGAGCTGACGGCATACGCCCGCCAGAAAAACGTCGGCATCATCCTTTGGTGCGTGTGGAAGACGCTCAATGATGAATTTGAGCCGGCGCTCAATCAGTTTGAGAAATGGGGGATCAAGGGAGTCAAGGTAGACTTCATGCAGCGCGATGACCAGTTGGTGATCGACTTTTACTACAAGCTCTGCCGGGAAACGGCCAAGCGCAAGATGCTGGTCGATCTTCACGGTGCCATCCGTCCGGCGGCCATGACGCGGACCTGGCCCAATCTGATCTCCGCCGAAGGTGTGCGAGGAATGGAGCAAAGCAAGTGGAGCACGTTTGCCAATCCGGAACACGATGTCACCCTGCCCTTTACCCGCATGTTTCTGGGGCCGATGGACTACACTCCTGGCGCCATGGTGAACGCGGCCAAGAGCAGCTTTGTCCCCATCTTCCAGCGGCCGATGAGCCTGGGCACGCGCTGCCATCAACTGGCCATGTACGTTGTTTACGAGAGCCCGCTGCAAATGCTTTCCGACAGTCCCTCCCACTACTTGCGGGAACCGGAAACCATGGAGTTCCTCGCGCCCGTCCCAACTGTCTGGGATGAGACGAAAGTGCTGGATGCCAAGATGGCAGACTATGTGCTGGTGGCCAGGCGCAAAGGCCAGGAGTGGTACGTAGGTGCCATGACGGATTGGACCGCTCGCGATCTGGAATTCACTCTGTCGTTTCTGCCAGACGGCCCGTATCAGATGGAAGCCTATCAGGACGGGGTCAACGCCAATCGCTATGGCGATGATTACAGGAAGGTGAAAGTCCAGGTGAACCGAACGAGCCTGCAGAAGATCAAGCTGGCGGAAGGAGGCGGCTGGGCGGCCCGAATCCGGCCGGCTCGATGAGCGATAGGATCGCAATTGACTGGTGGAAGAATTTCTTCTCGGGCATAGTCGTCGATCTTTGGCTACAGGTACCGAGTACACCTTTATCCGGAACGGCGAGGTGGATGTACGATCGGCCTCCACGCGGGTATACAGCTATTGGGAACTCCTCCAGCTCTTCCAACAGGCAGGATTCGGGGACTGCGAGGGGTATAGCTCTCTCACACAGGAGCCGTTTCGGTTGGGGTCGCAGCGTTTGCTCCTGGTGGGGACCAAGACTTAGCCGCCAACTTGCAGGATGGACGCCCCGCCGGTCCTTGGCTTAATGGACGCTCCCGTCTTAGAAGAGTATTGCTGGCGAGCCTCCCGGGAGTTCAATTGGGAGCCAACCCAGGCGCTGCCGTTGGCTGGCGGCCCATTGCCGCGGTGCGCGATTCGATGTTCATCCGAGGCCGCCGGCAACTGGGCTTGACGAGCGATTTGGGCAGTAGCATACGCTTCAACGTTTGCATTGGGACATGAGAGTCGATGACAAAAACAACGAGAGGGAAAGAACAGCCCGGCCTGGGAGGGGAGACATGAATACAGAAGACCAAACGGGAATTCGTATCGTAGTCATTCAAGGGAGTGCGCGCCCTGGTAATTTCACTGCCAAAGCCACTGCGTTAGTGTTGGACGAGTTGCGCAAAGAGCAAGTGGCATTCGAACTCATTAACCCGGTGGAACTGGACTTGCCGCTCCCCGGGATGGATCATGGCTCGAATGGGCCGAAAACCTTGCAGAAGGCTGTTGGCGAAGCAACGGCTGTCATTTTGTCTACACCGGAATATCACGGAAGCTTTAGCAGTCTCATCAAGCTGGTCATCGAAAACCTCGGATTTCCTTCACCTCTGGCGGGCAAGCCGGTGGCCCTTCTCGGTGTCGCGGCAGGGCGAATCGGGGCCATCAAATCGCTCGAACACCTCCGCGGAGTTTGTTCGCATGTGGGGGCCTTGGTCCTGCCATCTTTAGTTTCGGTGGCCAATGTACAAACCGTATTCGATCGAGAGGGCCACTGCACTGATGCAGCAGTCGAACAGCAGATCCGCAGTGTTGCCACCAACCTGCTGAGTTATATCCGTGGCTACCTCTGCCCTCGCATTACACTGGAGAAGATGGTTCGCGAGAAGTGATCCGTTCTTCCGTTGGCGTGGAATGACCTGCCTAGTCACGAACATCGCAGGACGAATCGTTGGGCTAACCGAAGAATCTGCAAATCATAACTACTCTTTTGCTTTGGACCATGTTCGCTCATGGGAAGTGCCTTGTCCCAGAAACGAACACTCTTCCCTCTTGAGCCTCCTGTAGTCAGGGCGGTTGCCCCTTTCTTTCTATTGAGTTAGAGGAAGCGCGAGAGTTGGCATACCGCGTGCGATAATCAGAGTGGGTGGAGCGGGGCGGATAAATAAATGGTGGAGCCCGGCATGCCCTAAGGAGAGGATTTCAGGCGAGTTTTCCTGGAGGAATTTATGGATATCCCGCGTACTCAAGCCATCAAAGCTCGTCGAATTAAGCGAATCCTTTACGCGGTGACAGGCTTAGTTCTTGTTTCGGTGACCACTGTGGGTCTTTCCCGTCTCAAGCAGGCGGCTCCCAGTGTGGAACGCAGCACGGTCTGGCTCGACACGGTGAAACGCGGACCGATGAAGCGGGAAGTTCGTGGTTTGGGGACGTTGGTCCCCCTCGAAATCCGATGGATCCCCGCTATCACCAATGGAAGGGTGGAAAAGATTGTCTACCGCCCCGGTGTCAGCGTGAACCCGAATACCGTCTTGGTTGAACTTAGCAACCCGGAAGTTCAGCAAGCAGCTATAGATGCGGAATGGCAGCTCAAAGCTGGTGAAGCTGAATACAGGAGCTTAAAGGTTCGGCTCGACAGCCAGTTGTTGGACCAAAAGGCTGTCCTCGCCTCAGCCGAGGCCAACTATCGGCAGGACGCGCTTGAGGCCGAAAAGTATGGCGCCCTGGCCAAAGAAGGGCTGGGTTCAGAGATGAATGCGAAACTGTCCACTGCTAAAGCGGAAGGTTCGGCGGTTCGCCAGGAGATGGAACGAAAACGCATGGCCATCAGTGCTGAAGCCACACAGGCGCAACTGGCAGCACAGCAGGCCAAAATAGAACAACTGCAGGCGTTGCTGCACCTGAAGCAAATCCAAGTAAATTCACTGCTGGTCAGGGCGGGGATTGATGGCGTCCTGCAACTGGTGTCGTCGGAAGTAGGGCAACAAGTCGCACCTGGAACCAATCTCGCTCGGGTGGCTGATCCCAAGCGGCTTAAAGCGGAAATCAAAATCCCTGAGACACAAGCCAAAGACATTCAGATTGGACAAAAGGCGACTGTCGACACCCGGAACGGCGTCATTCCCGGTCATGTCATGCGTATCGACCCAGGGGCCCAGAACGGCACTGTCACGGTAGACGTGGCACTGGATGACGAACTTCCGAAAGGAGCGCGTATCGATTTGAGTGTGGATGGAACCATTGAACTGGAGCATCTCGATGATGTCCTTTATGTTGGCCGTCCCGCATTTGGACAGGAGAAGAACGTAGTGATGATCTTCAAAATACAGGAGGACGGGAAAACTGCCCAGAAGGTGCAGGTGAAACTGGGCCGCAGCTCGGTCAATACCATCGAGATTATCGAAGGGCTAAAAGTCGGCGACCAGGTCATCTTGTCCGACATGACCACCTGGGATGCCTACGACCGTGTACGGCTCAACTGAGAACGGATTATTAACAGAAATTTTTTAAGAACGGAGACCATTCATGAACAACAACAACCAGTCACTCATCCAGCTCGATGGAGTCACCAAGGTCTTCTTGACCGACGAGGTGGAGACACACGCCCTGGCGGGCATTCACCTGGACATCAAGGGGGGGGAGTATGTCGCCATTTCAGGGCCATCCGGGTGCGGAAAGTCCACTTTGCTTTCAATCCTGGGGCTACTGGATACACCCACAAACGGACGCTATTTCCTGAACAGCCGGCCAGTGGAATCGTTGAACATGCAGGAACGTTCGCGTATCCGTAACCGCGAAATCGGCTTCATCTTTCAGGCGTTTAACCTGATCGGGGATCTGACGGTTTACGAAAATGTGGAATTGCCTTTAACCTACCGCGGTATGCCATCCACTGAACGCAAGCAACGGGTACAGGAAGCCTTGGAAAAAGTCGGCATGGCACACCGTGTTAAGCATTATCCTTCCCAACTCTCCGGCGGTCAGCAGCAGCGCGTGGCGGTAGCCCGGGCCCTGGCAGGAAAGCCATCGGTATTACTGGCCGACGAGCCTACTGGAAACCTCGATTCCGCCAATGGCGAAGCCGTCATGGAACTTCTCCGCGAACTGCACCGCAATGGGGCCACGATCTGCATGGTGACGCATGATCCCCGCTATGCCAAACATGCCGACCGAGCCGTTCACCTCTTTGACGGGCGCGTGGTGGAGGAGCAGGTGGCCGTCGTTTAGCCGGGCCGGCCGCGACCTTGCGGCCACCGGGACCTCAGTCTTCAGAATCCGTTATCTTCTCAGGCTCACTCGATATCCGGAGTCCCTCATTCCTGCAGTGAGAGGATTGGGAGAAGGAAGTATGTCCGACCTGTTGAAAGATATTCGCTTTGCCCTTCGCATGCTTCGAACCAGCCCGGGTTTTACCGCCGTGGTCGTCCTGACGCTGGCCTTGGGCATTGCTGCCAATTCGGCCGTGTTTAGTGTGTTTAACACTGTTCTACTGCGGCCGCTTCCTTTCAGGGATTCCGGGCAGCTTGTAGCACTCTGGGAAACCATCTCCCAATTTACGGGACGGACCTCCGTGTCTCATCCCAACTTCCTCGATTGGAAACATCAAAGTCAGCTCTTTGAAGGCATGGCTGCCTATACCTACGGCCAGGCAAACCTCAGTGGCATCGGTGAACCGGAGCGTATTCGGGAGATCAGCACTTCCGAAGGATATTTTTCAGTTCTAGGCGTAACGCCGCTCCTGGGACGACCGTTCTCGGCAGGGGAACATGGTCCAGGGGCGAATCGCGTCACCATTCTGAGTCATGGTTGCTGGCAGAGGAGGTTTGGATCCCGCTCCGATGTCCTGGATCAAAAGGTCATGCTGGATGGTTACCCTCACGTCATTGTCGGGGTCATGCCGGTACTCAGTCAGGGTTTTGAGCCCGATGTCTGGACCCCTGAGCACATTAATCCGGCCGACGATCGCGGAAACTTTGTGCTGGGTGTCGTCGGACGCCTCAAACCTGGTGTGTCTGTAGAGCAGGCTCAAACCGAGATGACCACCATTGCTCGCCGTTTGGAACTTCAATATCCCGACAGCAACAAGGGAGTGAGCGGGACAGTCACAAATCTGCAGAAAGACCTTTTTGGCGACCTATACCAACAAATCTGGATTTCATTATTGGCTTCTCCGAGATGTCGAGAATGGGGGCCAGTCGAAAGGCTGTGATTTTCACCGAGTCCCGCAGAACTCAGGACTACCTCAAGGACTTCCTCGAAACCAACGGCTATGCTGGAAAGATTGTTCTGTTTAATGGCAGCAATACCGATGCTCAGTCCAAGGACATTTATGAACGCTGGTCCGACGGCAGGGTGATCGCAGCAGAGAAGGAACTGGCTGACACCAAAGCCCAAATTAAGGCCTTGAACCGCCAAGCTCGCCTTGCTACAACGACTGACGAGCAACATACCCTGCAACTGAAGATTCGAGAGCTGGAGCAGTTGCAACGCCGCCAGCGCGAGCGAATCTTCGACGTAGAGGATGAGATTACGGAAAAGCGCGACCGCTTGATCACAACACTGGAGAAAAGGATGGTCCAAAGAACAGACCGCGATCCTCTCTTCACGATTCAATGGCAGGTTTTGTGAGACCTCGTTAGCTCTGGAAGTTTGGATGGACAAACAAATGGTCAAATAAGCTGATTCATATTATTAAGCTATTGTTGTAATTAGAGATGCTGATTAGTCTTGCTGGACATATTATTGGACACTATAATGGACATCTATGCGAACCTATGAAAAGACCCACCCCTGGATAACCTTCAGAATCGATCTCAGGCAAGCCTCACCCAGCCTCTGGTTGTCCCTGGGTGAAGCGGCCTCGAAGTGTGAACACATCGCCGGCGTGCCGCTCCGAAAATCGACAGCCGATTACCTTCACCGCCTCTATCTCGCCAAAGGAATCCAGGGAACGACGGCCATCGAAGGCAACACGCTTTCTGAGGAGGAGGTCCTGCGGCATCTGGAAGGCAAGCTGGACCTGCCTCCATCAAAGGCTTACCTTCGGCAGGAGATCGACAACATCCTGCGGGCTTGCAATGGAATCACCGAACGCTTGGCACGCGGCGAACGCCAGCCGATTTCCGTCGCTGAAATCAAGCGCTTCAACGCCCTGGTGCTGAGCAAGCTTCCGCTGGAGACAGAAGTTACACCGGGAGAAATTCGACACCATTCTGTGGGGGTCTTGCGATATCGAGGCGCACCAGCTAAGGATTGTCAGTTTTTGCTGGAGCGGCTCTGCGAATGGCTGAATGGGAAGGATTTTCAGCCCAAGTCGAAGAAGGCTCGCGATGTCCTGGTCTATGCCATCGTGAAGGCTATCCTGGCGCATCTCTACCTGGCCTGGATTCATCCTTTTGGCGACGGTAACGGTCGTACTGCTCGGTTACTTGAATTTCAGATTCTGATGTCGGCGAGCATCCCTTCTCCAGCCGCGCATCTTTTGAGCAACCACTACAACCTCACCCGGCAGGAGTATTACCGGCAACTTGACCGCGCCACTCAGTCGGGAGGAGACATCTTGCCGTTCCTGGAATACGCACTGGAAGGATTTGCGGACGGCTTGCGTTCCCAGCTTTCTTTGATCCGGGCCCAGCAATGGGACGTGGCCTGGCGAAACTACGTCCACGAGCTGTTCCAAGATAAAGCCAAGCCCGCAGACATCCGCCAGCGGCATCTGGCCTTGGATCTGGGCGCCAACGGCGGCACCGTTGCCGTCGCCAAACTCAATGAATTGACGCCAAGGCTCGCCAGGGCCTATGCCACCAAGAGTCCGAAGACCTTGCAGCGAGATCTGGTGGAACTCGAAAGGAAGGGCCTGATCGAGAGAACTACCGAGGGCATCCGAGCTAAGCGGGAAACCATTCTGGCTTTTCTGCCCCTGAGTGGTAAAGTGACGCCAAACCGTGAACAAGCGGGCTAAAGCCAAGGGAGGATCGCAACCATGAGCGCAGGAAGAAGCCCCAATCAAAAGGCTGGGAGTGGATTGCCGCCTATCGTTACTGGAGGCGAGGGTACGAATGAGCGAATACCAATACTATGAGTTCCGAGCCATCGACCGTCCTCTGAGCAAGCGTGAGTTGACAGAACTGGCTGGGCTTTCGAGTCGGGCTCAGATCACCCCCGTGAGCTTTGTTAACACCTACAACTGGGGCAACTTCAAGGGCGATCCGCTGGAGCTGATGGAGAAGTATTTCGATGCGTTTGTCTACGTGGCCAATTGGGGAACACGACAGCTCATGCTCCGGCTTCCGGCGCGGTTGTGCGATCTGAAGGCTATGCGTCCCTATCTTTCAGGGGAGGCCGTAACAGTGATGCAGAAGGATGAGAAGCTCATTCTGCAGTTTTTCTACGAGGAGGAACCCGAAGATTGGGAGGAGGGCGAAGGCTGGATGGCCTCTTTGATGCCGCTGCGGGCCGAGTTGATACAGGGCGATCTGCGCTGTTTGTACTTAAGCTGGCTGCTGGCGGCCCAATCGGGCGAGTTGGCAGACGATGAGCAAGAGCCATCGATTCCCTCGGGTCTTCGCAATCTTTCCGCAGCTCTGCAAAGTTTCGCAGAGTTCGTGAGGATCGATCCAGATTTGATCGAAGCGGCGGCATTCGAAAGTGGCGATTTGGAGGTCGCTGTACGATCGAAAGAGGATCTCCAGTCCTGGGTCTCTGCCTTGTCTGAATCCGAAAAGAATGCGGCCCTGTTGAAGATGTTGGAACAAGAGGACCCATTGTTCCGCTTGGAATTGTTGAAGCGCTTTCGCACCGACATCAGCCATCAGCAGGGAATACAGCCTCGAACAACAAAGCGCCGGACGGTAGAAGAACTGCTTTCGGCCGGACAAAACATCACTGCAGAGAAACAGCGGAAGGAAGATGAACGCCGCGCCGCCGAAGAGGCTCGGCGAACGCAGGAGCAGGAGGCCGCGCGGGCCAAGCACCTCAAACAGCTCGAAGGCCGCGAGTCAGAGCTGTGGCAGCGAGTCGGTGAGCTCGTGCAAACCTCCAAGCCCAAGGAGTACGACCTGGCCATCACCCTCCTGGCAGACCTGCGGGACTTGACTGCTCAAACAGGGCAAACAAGCGGATTCAGATCCAAGCTCAGCCAGCTGCGGCAACGCTACAGCAGCCGCCCCAGCTTCCAACAACGCCTCATCAAGGCAGGCTTGGGAGATGTGCCGCCGAAAGTCCCGATGTCTTGAGAAGAACCTTAAAGACACAAGTCACGGAGTCCGAGACCAGGGACCGTTGAAGCGATTGGAAATCGTAGCCACTCAATATCCAGGCTTCTTTGGTAGACACGGTGAGCACTTTCTGCAAGCCATAGACTTCTGCCGTTCTGTCGCATACGTCGCGAAAGGCGCAATGTAGGCGCCCCCTATGGGCAAAACGATCTTGATCAGGACAGGGTAGATCTGGATCGAGCTCTTTCGAAATGATCGCCGTCTGGGATACGTCACCCATCAACTACTTGGTTCTCATTATTTACGCCCAACCTCCAGGCGTGCCTGCCGCGCTGGAACGATCCCGATCGGGGAAAGGCGGTCACATCAGGACAGGATGCCCAAGGGCGGCTTAGGTAACCTGATCGCCTTGCCTCTGCAGAAAAACCGGCGAGAGGGCGGTAACAGCGTGTTCGTGGATTCTGAGCCCACTTGCGAAAAAATACTCCAAATTAGTTGTTCAGAAGGCGCGGTCTTGGCTGAAAGCCGCGATCGAGTAGGCAATC
>JBGPHY010000201.1:0-8911 GCA_041484625.1 Terriglobia bacterium
AAAACTGGGCTTGCTCTGTTCACCGTCGCTGATCACCGGAGAGCCTGTCGCTTCAAAGAGACGCAGGGTCTCCTTCACGGCTTCCAAAGAGAGTGCATCCAGTGCCTTTCGAGAGATTCGGCCCGCCTCGAAATCACGGGTTCCTTCGATCAGTGCTTTGGGACGAGGAATACTGCCAATCGGTTCAGTCGGGATAGGCATGTTTGACTCACCTCCAGGGCAATTTGGCGCGCGGGCTCAAAAGAACAATTCCAGGCACGACTCTTTTGATCTCATATCGGTCGACCTGTCATAGTCAGAGAGAGGCCGGACCGCAGCCCCCGCAATCACATTCTGTATCCAAGATGATGATGGGTTCAGGATACCTCAAATGTGACGAATTCCCAAGGCGTCAGACCCTATCACTGTAGGCGGAAGGCCTTCGGCCACATTCCTTACTGTTCTCGCTCACCCACCCCACAGGCCAAGGCCATAGGCAATCCTCGCTCCTTCCGTTCCAGGCCCTGTCAGCGCGCGACAATGAAGGCCACAAGAACAAGGAGGCGCGCTGCCAGGCTCTTCCACTCCATCCGCTCCGGTTTCCCGGGCCTTTGCTTCAACGGGGCCAGCTCCCTCTTTTGAATGGAACCACAAGCAGGAAAAAGATGCTCGGATAAATAAACGCTAGCCGACTTTCGAGGATTTATGCCGGAAATTCTAAGTAAGCCGTTCTGAATCAGTCGATTGCTCCAGAGTAGGTCTCCGACTCTGCAACTCGGTTCCAGAACACAGGGAGATGAGGATTTCTATGCGCATATTGAGCCGAGACCGTTACCCTGGGGGTTCGGGTGCTGATTCTACGAGAGATTGCTGGCAGTGTTCTTCCGCGCAAACACATTGACACCATGGACGCCGAATTTACGCGCCGTCCTCTCCTTCGATGTTGCACGGAAGCAATCGAAGCGCGCTGTTATATGGACGTCTTTCAGGCCGATCCGCTCCAGATAACCGACCAGCTCTGTCTCCGGCAGAGCCCCGGCGATTCACCCGGTCCACAAGTCAATGTTGCGGCGGATATCCTCGGAGAGTTCGTAGTATAGTGCAATATCAGCCAGGTGCAGCCTGCCGCCAGGCTTCAGGATCCGGACGATTTCGGAGAAACCGAGTTCCTTCTCAGGAACCAGGTTGAGAACCCCATTGGAGATGACGACATCGACGCTGCCGTCGGAAACCGGCAGCGCTGTCACATCTCCTTTGCGAATCTCGACGTGCTTCAGACCGACCGAGGCGGCTGAACTCCGTGCCCGTTCGATCATGGCTTCCGTCATGTCGACGCCAATCGCCCGGCCATCGGGCCCGACCCTCCTGGCGGCAAGCAACAGGTCCATGCCTGCGCCACAACCAATGTCAACGACCGTCTCGCCCCTGTAGATCGGACCGATGGCCAGGGGATTCCCGATTCCCGCAAACGAAGCCGTGCAATCGGACGGAAGGGCGGCCAACTCGCCGGCGTCGTAGCCGAGGAATTCGGCCGCGTATCCGGGGCCGCGGTGAAAATGGAACTCGCCAGCAGGTTCCATTGCAACCCGTCCATAGATATTTGAGATCTCGCAACGCAAGGTTGACGTATCGAGGTCGATGGGACACGTAATTGCCATCTCAGCCCTCCTGCTAGTCAACACGACAAGGCGTCCGCCGGTTTCTGGCTGTTTAGGTAATACATTATAACACTTCCGCTAGGTAAGATTACGCCCGCGCCTCACGCCTTCTTTCGAACCACAAATAGACAGTGGGAAGCACCAGCAGTGTCAGGGCCGTTGATGTGATCAGTCCGCCTATAACAACCGTGGCCAACGGCCGCTGCACTTCGGCTCCCGCCCCATGCGAGAGTGCCATTGGAATGAATCCGAGACTCGCCACAAGGGCCGTCATCAATACAGGTCGTAACCATGTTCTGGCCCCATGCTCCACGGCCTGCTGGAGCGGTACCCCCGACTTGTGGGTTTCTATGATATACGTAAGCAGCACGATCCCATTCAGAACCGCAATCCCAAACAAGGCGATGAAACCCACCCCAGCGGATATGCTGAATGGCATCTGGCGAAACCACAGCGCGAGAATGCCGCCGGTCGCTGCCAGCGGGACATTCATGGAAATGAGCAATACGGGTACAACGGAACCAAAGTTGAAATAGAGTAGAACCACAATCAGCAACAGAACTGCCGGCACGGTAATGGCGAGGCGCCGGGAGGCGCTCTCAAGCTGTTCGAATTTGCCACCCCAGTCGATCGAGTAACCTGGTGGCATCTTCACCTTCGCCCCCACCGCCCGGCTGGCTTCAGACACAAAACCAGCGAGGTCTCGGCCGCGAACATTGACCTCGACCGAAACCCTGCGTTGTGCGTTTTCCCGACTAATTTGAGCGGGGCCAGTTTCCTCAAAAACATCCGCTAACTGCGCCAGCGGGATGAAGTGGCGCTCGTTATCACCCACCATGAGATTCCGGATGGCATCGATACTTCCTCGGTGTGACTCTTCGAAGCGAACCTGCAAGGCGAATCGCTTGTTGCCCTCGACAACCTGTCCCACTACCTTGCCGCCAATAGCCTCGACAGTATCGAGCACAGCCGCAGCGTCGAGGCCATGCCTGGCGATCACATCGCGGCGAACGCGAATGCGGAGATATGGAAGCCCCGCAACCCGTTCTGCCCGAACATCGGCTGCGCCAGGGACTTTCTGAATCACGGCGGCAACTTGATCCGCCTTCTGGCCCAGTACACGTAAGTCTTCACCGTAGAGCTTAACGGCGATATCGGAGCGAACGCCGGCCTCCATCAACTCCTGCATTCGCATCTGGATAGGTTGTGAGAAGCTATAGCCCGCCCCCGGCGCGTGTTCCTCAAGCTTGGTTTTCATATCCGCTATGAGGTTGTCCTTTGTCCTGGGATGAGGCCACTGTGATACAGGTTTTAGGAAGACATAGACGTCGCTCTGGTCGATGGCCATCGGGTCGGTCGCAACCTCCGGCCGGCCGGTTCGGCAATAGACAGTTTGCACTTCAGGAAACTCGCGCAATACGTTCTCAATGATCTGGTTTCCGTGCAGCGACTCAGCCACCGAGATGCCTGGAACGCGATACATCATTACCACTATCGAGCCTTCGTCCAGATTTGGGATAAACTCCGCACCAAGGAACGGTGCGATGGCGACCGAGCCGGCAAACAGCAATGCGGCCGCTCCAGCCGTGACCAATGGAAATTGGAGAACTCGGCGTAGCATTGGGACGTACGCCGCAACCGCCTGGCGCATGACCCAAGTGTCTTTTTCGCTGACGTGCTTTCTAAACACGTAATAACTGAGCACCGGCATCAGCACCAGCGCAATAACGAGCGAAGCCGTGAGCGCGAAAAGAACTGTCAACGCCATGGGACGGAACATCTTCCCTTCTACTCCCCGCAGGGTCAGGATGGGCACATACACCAGAACGACGATCATAACTCCGAAGAACGTGGGACGGGCGACCTCTCGGGCCGCGTTAAGGATCGTGCCGAGCGGTTGCTTTTTCGGCTTGCTATAGCCAAGCCGCCGCAAGATGTTCTCGATCATGACAACAGAACCGTCCACGATGAGTCCGAAGTCGATCGCCCCGAGACTCATCAGATTGCCCGAGATGTTGGCCTGAACCATTCCGGCGAAGGCCACCAACATCGAGAGGGGGATAGCCAGAGACACGAGAAGGCCGCCTTTCAGACTCCCCAATAGGAGCAAAAGAACGGCTATAACCAGGAGTCCTCCTTCGACAAGATTGCGTGTCACCGTCCCAACAGTCCTTCGGACCAGTTCCGTTCTGTCGTAAAGGGGTTCGATACCCACACCTGGCGGGAGAGTGTGTTGAATATCAGCCAGCTTTGCCTTCACGCGATCAGCCACAACACGAGAGTTTTCGCTGATCAGCATCATGGCGACACCTATGACGATTTCACCTTTACCGTCCTGCGTGGCGAATCCCTGCCGTACCATGGGTGCGTGGCGAACATCTCCCACGTTCCGGATCAATATCGGCGTCCCGGTGGGTGACACTCCAACGACGATTTTCTCGATGTCGGCGAGGCTGCCGACCAGTGCTTCGCCCCGGACAAGCGATTGCTCTTCGATACGCTCCAGGTAGGCTCCACCGGCATTGGCATTGTTCCTCTCGAGGGCCAAGAGGACCTTCTCAAGGGGAACGTGATACGCCATCAGCTTGTCGTTGTCCACCTGCACTTCATAAGTCTTCAGTTCTCCGCCATGTGTGTTGACTTCAACAATTCCGGGTACTGTTCGCAGTTTAGGAGCAATGTGCCAATCAAGAATACTGCGGAGTTCCATCAAAGATCGATCCGGCCCGGTGACCTTGAACTGATAGATTTCTCCAAGGCCCGTCGTGATTGGTCCCATCTCCGGTGTCCCCATCCCTGGAGGGATGTTCTCCCGTGCCTGGGG
Organism: Terriglobia bacterium; assembly: GCA_041484625.1. Lineage (GTDB taxonomy): Bacteria > Acidobacteriota > Terriglobia > Versatilivoradales > Versatilivoraceae > JBGPHY01. The sequence continues at coordinate 4,462 of JBGPHY010000201.1, forward strand.
CAGCCGCTCCATGACCAGGCGGCGTGCAAAATACGTATCCACCTCTTCCTTGAAGTAGATTGCCACATACGAGAGCCCATTTTTCGAGACGGACTGGATACGGTCAATGCCCGGAAGCCCTGTCATTGCAGTTTCAATTGGAAATGAAAGGTACTGCTCTACCCCCAAGGGTGAGAGGCTTGGCGCCCGTGTCAGCACAAGAACCTGGTTCGGCGTAATATCGGGAACGGCATCTATAGGTAGCTGCTTTAACGAGTACAAACCGAATGCGACCGTCACAACGACACCCAGCAGAACTATGGCCCGGTATGCCAGAGCCCAATCGATCAGGCGATGCATGTCATTCCTCCCCCAGGTCCTTGCCCACTAGGATCGATTTCAGGTGGAACGCCCCCGCTATTACAATGGTCTCTCCTGCCGTCAGTCCGCGCGTGATTTCGACGAAGTCCCTGACAGTGTTACCTGTTGAAATCCATCTCGGCTCAAACTGAGTCGGCGTCTTCCGGACAAAAACCACTGTCTTATCTCCGACCTCTTGGATCGCTCCGATTGGCACCGCAAGGGCTCGGTGACTGGATATCGTGGGCAGGTTGACATTAGCAAACATGTTCAGCTTCAAGCGCATCGCACTGTTCGGTACCTCGCATCGGACCTTGGCCGTTCGAGTTTGCGGGTCAAGGAAGTCGCTGACATACGTAACTCTGCCGGCAAACTGCTCATTCGGATAGGTATCGACTGTGATGAAGGCCATTTGACCCACCCTAAGCCGCCCCAGATCTTTCTCATAGATCTCGGCCTGAACCCATACGGTTGTGAGATCGGCAACGGTAAACAGCTCCGAAGCCGGCTCGATAACTTCGCCCGGGGATGCATCTAGCTTTGTAACCACACCCGCGAATGGGGATGACAGCATGGTCAGGGGCGGGATCTGGGCGGAGGCCTCAGAAACACCGAACCTCTGTAAGCGTGCCAGGATGCCTCCGATCACGCTTTCTTGTGATTTGATGCTCTCTTCCGCGGCCTTCAGGTCGGACGTGGCTTGTTCATAGTCCTTCTTGGGAACAGCCCCGATATCGGCGAGAGCCCGCGCCCGGTCGGCCTGCCGTTCGAGGTTTCGCTCCTGCACACGCAACTTCTCCAGTTCAGCCCTGGCGCTCGCGAGTTGAGCCGCAAGCTCACCCGCTTCGATGTTATCGTACGATGCCAGAGACTGTCCCGGCCGGACTCGATCTCCCACACGAACAAGCATCTCGTGAATCCTTCCACGCGAAAGCGACCGAACGGTACCAACACGGCTATCAATAGCCTGTACAGTTCCAGGCACCTGAACAAATTCATCCAATTGCCTGATTTGGGCGGGCTCGACTTGCAGTCCAACGTGTCTTTGAGCTTCAACTTTCATTTCGACCACGCCGTCTTCCCGCTTGTCCTCCGTGGCCACGGCTTTCGGTTTTGAGTGACTACAAGCCCCGAGGATCGCCAGGATCAGGAGTACTGCTGGAATGGCTTTCATTTTACGTCTCCTCCCACGGCGCGCTCGAGCTCGGCGCGGGTTTGCCCCAATTCAGTTTCTGCATTGACGTAGCTCAATTTTGTCTCTATGAGTCGGCGTTGTTCATTCAGGACGTCGAGAAGCCGGAGCTGACCCAGATTATAGGCTTGCCGGATAATCTTAAGATTTCGTTCTGCTTCGTCGAGGATCCCCCGGCTTAAAATTTGAACTGTCTTCGCTGCCGATTGATAGCGTTTCCAGGCCGCTTCCACTTCGAGCGGGATGGTCCTTTCCAGATGTTGCCTTCTTAGCCGCGCTGCGCTCTCGCGAGCAGCCGCAGCTTCGATGTTCCCCAGATTGCGCTTGCGAGTCTGCAGGGGAATGGAAACACCCACAGTCAGGATGTTGTCACGGTCCTGGAGCAAGAGTGGTGATCCTGATGCCGTCATACGAATCGGATCTTCAAACTGCGCGTATCGCCTGGCGTATTGCGCAGATAACGTCAGGTCAGGGCGCCCCTGTGCTTCGGCCAGCTGCAATTCAGCGCTTATCTCGGCCTCGGATGCCTCTGCCTGACCTGCGGCAGAAGCACGTTCGGCCTCGATTCGATTGAGTTCCACGAACAGGAGTTGCCGCTCAAGAGGAGCGGCGTCGCCACGCTCAACCCGTGCTTCCACCAGCCGGTAAGAGTCACGGTTTACGGCGGCGATACGGTCCATCGCTTCGACCTTGCGCTTGTTGGCGACGGCTTCAATGTAGCGGCTCTTAATGTCATAAACCAACTGCCGGCTCCTTTCGGCGAGTTCGGCTTCAGCGAGTTCAAGTCCCTTCTCGGCTACCAGCACCCGCTTGGGCCGCTTTCCGCCCGTTTCAATCGGATGAAAGTAGCCCACCGTGTACTCTTCTTCGCCCTGGGTACCAAGGGGCCTCCCAGAAGCGGCGTTCGCTTCCACGGTCGGGGCCGGCCGTACGCCGGCCTGCCGCAATAGGCTGCGTGCTTCTGCCACACGCTGTCGGGCAGCAAGGATTTCACGATTGCTTTCCAATGCCTGTTGAATCAGCTGATCCAGCTCGGAAAGTGGGCCGGATCCCTGACCGAATACACTGCCCGCCCAAAGAGTGAAGGCAAGCAGAGATACACCTCTCCACAGCATAAGCTCTCCTTTTTAGAAACGATCTTGGAAACAGCGCTGGGAGGGTTAGAGTTCGGGGGGGAGATTGATCGGCAGGGATCTCGAAAGCGTATAGAAGAGCGGTTCAGGAGGAGGCTCTTGATAAACGGCCTCGCTCACCTCGAGCACGAACACCGCTACGGGAACAATGTGATGGCAACAGCACAGGCAATTATCGCCCAAAGGCTGGTCACAGTCACTGGGATGACCAGTGCTAACGGTCACACATGCATCGGAAAGGTCACAGGCGAGAGCTTGCGCTCCTGTAACTAAAAGCAGGAGTGCGACGGTGACACTAAATAACATGCTCCGCGACATCAAAAGCTCCATTCTCTCACGCTGTTGCCACGAGACCATCAGGCCGCCTGCGACCGTCTAAACTCGAGGCCGTTTTCAAACTACTCAGAGGTCCATCGGGTCACATTATCCAGAGGCCGCTTGATTGATGTCAACTCCTTTTGCGCGTATTGCCCAGCACATCGCTGTTGCCGCCAATACATTGCCTTTGCAGCAAGTGTACGGTGATTCCAATCGGAAGAGGGCTATCCCTTCCCGATTCATGCGTCCGCACAGCTAAGTTGTATGCCTTGCACCGGAGCCATCTTGTTCAACGAGTAAGAACTGCTGCCACATTGTCTACTAAATAACTATGCTTTCGGCGGGGGGCATGCAGGGTTCATTCCTTACTTCGAAGATGACTCTCACCAGCCGGGGTAACCAGGCTGTCTTGTTCAATAGTTCCTACAAAACAGAGTCTTACTTGGCTTTGAATATGAGAAAGTACTGATATGGCAGGAAAGTAAATTCCTTGACCAGTTGAAAATCAGCTGATTCCATTTGAGAGATTAGCGCCTCTCGATCGATCTTCATCTCAATGGGTGGCCCCACCGGAAGCTCCTTTTTGTGAAAGTCTATCATGATGATCTGCCCGTTGGGCTTCAGCATTTTCTTTAGTAACTTCAAGTATCCCGCCTGATTTTCGATATGATGCCAGGTGTCACAGATAAAGAAACGATCCACCGAAGCGACCGGCAACAATGGATCATCTGGCGGGGTCAGAAGTGTGATGACGTTCTTTGTACCCATTTCCCGAATGCGACGATTCATATGAAGAATCATCTCGGGTCTAATGTCCACTGCATACACCCGTCCTTTTTCTCCCATGTGCCGGGCCAGACGAAAGCTGAAATAACCGGAGCCGGCTCCGATATCTGCCAAAACCTCTCCTTCCTTGAGATCTAGCGCCATAAGCACCTCGTGAGGCTTTTGGTAGGAGTCGCGCTGAGGGTCTTCCAGCATAGCAATGTAAGCTTTGGAGTCATTGTGAAGCGCATGGATCTCTTCTTTAGTTCGTCTGACGTTGTCCTGAGCGTGACCGTGCAACGCCAGAAGCATGCTCATCAACAAAAAATAGATAACATTCCCCTTTTTGAGTCTTTCCGCAATCGATTGAGCAAAATTCATAGATTTGTCACCTCTTAAGATAGAAAGGCTGGTCATCAGGATAATCTTCTAACGTCATGGGACGGAGCAACAACCAGCTTGTGCCCTGTTTTCTGAAATGGAAATGGGTCAGTGCATTGTGGCTCCGCAGGAGGCATTAGCGAATAGAAGAAAGGTCACAGCATTAGAAAACCAATGCCTGGTCGGCTGCTTCAGTCCAGGCAGTCAGTTCATCCATGGAGCTGCGGTGCAAGCCTTCGACGACCATCTCGGCCTTTATACCTCGTGCGTCCATGCAGGACCCGCAAACCCCGATTTTCACTCCCTTCTCCTTGAGAAGCTT
>JBGPHY010000202.1:0-8906 GCA_041484625.1 Terriglobia bacterium
CCGCCGGAATAGCGGAGTTGAGCGCCGGGGAGAATGTTAACCTCAATGCGGACCGTATTCGAAAGAGGCCGTCCATTCAAAACGTCCACCAGGATGGGGAGCTTTTCCGAGCGGAGGTATCCCGGAAATCCGTGCACCGTCAAGCCCGCGGAGTGACTGAGAAGTTGACGAAGGGTTATCCTTGGCTGCCAGGAGCCGTTCGGCGGGACTTTCCACGATGTGAGATAGCGGTTGACATCCTCAGCAAGGTCCAGTTTTCCATCTTGAACCAATCGCATCACTGCGAGCGCGAATATGGGTTTACTGATCGAGCCGGCTTGAAACAACGTCGTCTCAGTCACCGGGTCTTTCCTTCCCCACTCTTTCACTCCGAACCCTCGTGCCCATTCAATCTTGTAGTCGTTGATCACTGCGATGCTCACTCCGGGGGTATGGTAGTAAGCCATCCGCTCCTTCAGCGAGGCCTTGGGGGCAAATCGGTTGGGAAAAGCAGTCTCAGGCAGAAGACCATTTACCACCCTTTCGATTTTCCGTTCAACTTCGTCAGGAGCCTTCCAGCTGGAACTCTGGGCCACCAGAGAGAAGAAATGGGCAAGAATTGCGAGGCTGGCCACGAGCGGTATGATTCTCTTCATTGAGGTTCTCCTCTAAGTTGTCGTCCTGCAGGATTATACGAAAGATTCTCCCCTCTGCCTTATGCGCCTTGGAGTGGGCAGGGCCGCTCAATTCCTCACTTCAGGGTGATAGACACAGAGTATCCCCTCTTGAAGAATCCCACCAGGATTTCACGAAGTGTGAGAAGCCCGCAAATTGGCCGGTGATCCCAGTTTGTCCGGGGAGCGAGAGAACACTCGTATTAACACTGCTAATCCTCCTGACTGATGTGCCGATTTAATTGGAGAGGCGTTCGCGTCCCAAGTTCGGACTGTGAACTCCCGACAAGCGGTGGATTGGGGAAGCGAGTCGCTCAATGTCAAGGGTTAAACGGTTCAAAGATAAAGGACCGTACAAACCATTATCAGGATCGACTCCTGCCCAAACGGCCTAATTTAGACTCATCTATAATCAGGAGGAGGCAATCCATGTTGAGACTGTTGAAGAGATTCATGAAGGAAGAAACCGGCCAGGACCTGGTAGAGTATGCCCTGTTGCTGGTGTTTCTGGCGCTGGCGGCAATTGCTGTGTTACCCAGTTTGGGAAATGCGGTTAACAACGTGTTCAGCCAGTCTTCAAGCACCTTAACCAGCGGTTCGTAATTACTGCCTTGCCGGAGGGAGATCCAGCGGGAAATCCTCTCTGGACCTCCTCCCAGGCTGCCCCATAATTTCCTCTCCCCCCTGACTCCCCGGAAAAATGTGGCGAGACACATCAAATAAGCATCCAGACAGGTTTTGCCTTTCGGGAGGCAGTTCCTCGAAGCTGAAGCCAGTGAAAATTGTGTTTGACGCGCAGACCGGACTGCTCGTGCAACTCGGATCCACAGAATTCCAGGATTACCGTGAGTGTGATGGCATTAAACGGCCTTTTGTGTTTGTCTCACTGACAGAAGGGAAAGTGACTTTTAGCGAGATTCAGCATAACCAACCCATCCCGGCTGGGGTTTTCGAAGGCCAGCCCGATGGGGCGGCCCAAAGCGCATCGAGCCTCAACGATAGTCCGCCAGGTAGCCTTTGAAATCGATGGATTGCGGGTCCCGCTTCTGGTAGGTGATCGGCTTCGGATCGAGCCATTCCACCACCATATCTTTGATCGAGTAGGCGAAGAAGTGGTTCCCTCGCGGATTGTAATGACCGATGAAGTACACTTTCATATATTCCTCGAAGGGCCCGCTGAACTGCTGGAAATCCTGCAGATGGACCTCGTTCATGTCGAAATAAGTGTGCTTCTCCTGGGCCAGATAATCGACGATCTCCTGGTCATACCGCGTGTGGCTTTGCCTCATTTCAGCCATGGCGCGGTAGGGATCAAAGAGCACCACCAAAAGTTTCTTCCTGTTCTGTCTAGCGAACTGACGGGCCTTATCCAGGACGAACAGCGTGGACCGCAGGGAGTACCTGTCCAGGAGCCCGCTCGCCTGTGTCTGCAAAGCCGATTGCCGGTTCCAATCCATGGGATAGTCCAGTCGGGCTGCCAGCTTGCTGATCCGTTCCCGGTCCAGATCCTGGATGTACCCCTTCTTGAATGCAAACAACTGCAGAGCCAGGTCGTCTTTGAGATGCTCCACCATCCATTGCGGGTCAGTCATGTGATAGAGCGATGACGGAGTAGGAAGCAGATTCTCCTTTTCGACGAAACGCCCGGAATCCAGGTCCATTTCCAGGTTGGGCCAGAAGTTGTTGTGGAACATGCGCCCGCCCTGGTGGTCCCACTCCCGGAATATGATGGCATGACGGCAGCGCAACAGGCTCCGGATGTGGTCATCTCCCCAGATATAGAAAATCAGGTATTCTGCCCCGTGATTGGTCCGTTCTTCCCGTATCATCCTGCGGTAGGCCTGGTAGACGCCGTAGCCGCCCATCCCGAAATTCCTGACGGGCTCGCCTAAGTGGCCCGCCAGATACTCCTGCCAGGTCTCGCCGTCACTGACCTGGTGGCATTGAGTGAAGCTGTCACCATAAGTGTTAATACGGCACTTCTTGCCGGCATACATGAAGGAAGTGCGGGCCCCGTTGGGTTGGACGGTGGATAGGGTGGCGCTATCGTCCATGCCGTCTGCCGGCAGATAATTCCCCAGGACGTAGCCCAGTTCCGAGTCAAAATGCGCCCAGCTGGGGCCGCGTAGAAATCTGTCAATCAATTCCCGTGAGACAGCGCTCTCCTTCAGGTACTGGTCGAAGGAGAGTTTGCCCGGTTGGTCTGCCGCGGTAGACTGCCAGGCAAGAAGCCAAAGCAGGATTCCCATAACAACGGCGCGCATTCTACTCATGACAGTGTTTCTCCTTTAAGGAAGTCAGATTGGGGAAAATCCTCCAACTTTTGAACGAAGAATTCTTGAAATGCTAAAACTCAGCTGCCGAGGATTGGCGTCGGGCGCCATAAAGGAGCGTCCTCCCTGTCCGCTACTCCACATCCTTCCAGGCCGGCAATGAAACATTCGTGCGATAGTTTGATTCGTTATAGTCCAGGTTGCGAATCGGCGCGTAAATGCGCCTGCCATTGAACGGGCGGTCCTGAGTATAGATCCAGACGCGGTTCTGGTCCCAGACAATGATTTCGTCGCGCGCATCGCCAGTCACATCGAGCACATTGGCGGTGAGATCCGGATGGCCGTCATCGGGGAACATGACGACCCGGCGCAGGTACCCGTCGATCAGCCCGCCTTCAATTGGATTGGCAGAAAGCAAGCAGAACTCCTGGCCGTCGCCGCGCCAGTTCACTGGAAGCATCACAGAGCCGGTGTGGATCGGTTCTTCCTGGGCCAGGATGTTGCCGTCCCAGTCAAATAGAGTAACAATACCGGGATTGCGCCAGAAGTTCACAGAAATATACTGGAGCCCGGGAAGATCAGGACGGTACTTCGCAACGCTGGGACTCTGGTTGTGTCCAACGCGAGCGCGCTTCAAGATGTTGCCGCGGATGTCGAACAGGATGAAGCCTTCGTCGCTTCCGCTTGCAAACACACGTGGCTCGGCGCCGGGATCGCCGCTGAAATTGCCTATTGCGATGCCGTCGGCGTGGTCGTGTAAGTCTGAGTCGTGCGACCACAGCTGGCGCCCGTGAGGGCTCCACAGCGCGTAGCCGATAGCAATGTGGTCAAGCCCACTGCCATCAATATCGAATGGATAGGGGTAGTGACCAGTCTGTCCGCTCCCCGTCCAGAGTAGCTTCAGGTTTCGATCGAATATCCAGAAGTGCTCATACCGGTCTTTCATGAGGATCTCGCGGCGAGTCCGGTCACCGGAGACGTTGACAAACGCGATGGAATCCCCGCTCAACAGTTCATACGGTCTTTCTTTGAGGTCCGGCGGCCACTGGGGCATCGGGACAGACTGCTTCCTTTTCCCGGTACGGCCGTCAAGGATCTGAAGCTGAAAGTCCTTGACGAGCACGACCTCGTTTCGTCCGTCGCCGTCCAGGTCGTGAATCTGGAATGGCGTGTCGTTAGTGAGCAGTGTGTTGCGCGGATCGGGACGACCGACCTGCCACAGCACTTTGCCATCGAGAGTCACGGCAGTCAGGCAACTGATGGCGTCAAAGGCGTCGCCCCTCACACGCGGGATGTTCTGCGCGATCAGCATATCCGGCACCCCATCACCGTCGAGGTCGCCAAAACGCACGTTGCGCCCGGCCCCAAAGCGCGGTGTGTCGAACTTCCTCCACAGCGCGGGCCTGGGGTTACTATCACGGAGCCGCGCGAGTTCCGTCTCGCGGGCAAGGATCCGCCGGTCCATCGCGGCCTTGGCGTGATCGCTCGCGGTCACACGGAAGCTCTGGAAGCGTGCCGGGATGATGGCAGTGAGGCCGGTTTTTCCTTTCAGGATTTCGTCGTCGTTGGCTTCGAGCAAGAGCTTTCCGTCGACATAGGCGCGCATGCGAGGCCCGTCGTTTCCGACTCTGAGCACGTAGTATTGGAGCGTGTTATAACGGAAGCCGACGCTGGCCAGTTCGCGCCACTCAGGTACTCGCAGTTGCTTTTCCATCGGCAGGCGCAGCGCGAGTCGCGCCTTGTCTCCGCCTGTGAGCGCAAAGAGGTAGTAATGCCGGTTGGTGCGATAGCGGAAGACCATGCCGGCAAAATCGTCGAGGGAGAGGGGCTTCACTTTCAGCTCGACGGTAGTGTCGCTCCATTCCGGGTCACCGGTTATCAAGATCGGGTTGGTGTACTGGCCGGCGCTGCCGGGTGACAGGTGTTGCTCGAGATAAGGCTTGCCATCTTCGTCGCCCACGACCCAGGCATCGAGATGGCAGATGGCGTTAGCCCAGGAGCCGAGGGGAACCCCGCGGTTCGCCAGGTAGTGATACTCCTGGATGGCGCCGTTCAGCGTTCCGACCGGCGAACTTAGCCAACCGGGAGGAAATTGTGAGAAATCGTCGCGGAATAGATCGGCGGCCGTTGCGAGCCGAGTCTCCACACAAAGCAGGAGTCCTAATGCAAGCCCGAGGGAGGTGAATCTTCTCATAGGTCAAAACTCCAGCCACAAGGTCGAGTCGAGCAAGATCAACTTCAACCGGAGAGAATCGACGCTCGTATCAAGTTCAGCCTAGTTTAGAAAGGGAGTCGGGTTGGGTAAAGGGAATTGTGTTTTTTTGGCCACGCCCCTAAAAGTCCAGTACCCCTCCTGCGAGCTAACGCAACCCGTTTCCACGGGTATCGCGCCCGCCATATCTTTATTATATAATTTTGTTCTTTTGCCACAAATCGGCGTAAAGAGAGGTGTTATCCGGATGGCCGCCACGCTGCATGGCAGGAAGCACAAGATTGCCTGGTTGCCAGGTGATGGAATCGGGGTCGACGTATTGGAGGCCGCCAAGATTGTCCTGCGCGAGTTGAAGCTGGATGCCGAATATCTGCACGGCGACATCGGCTGGGAGTTCTGGCGCAAGGAGGGAGAGGCCTTTCCCGCCCGCACGGTCGAGTTGCTGAAACACGTCGACGCCGCCATGTTCGGGGCCGTCATCTCCAAGCCGGTCAAGGAAGCTGAAACTGAACTCGTCTCCGAGTTGAAGGGCAAGGGGTTGGTCTACCGCTCGCCCATCGTGCGGATGCGACAGTTGTTCGACCTTTATATTTGCCTGAGGCCCTGCAAGGCCTATCTTGGAAACCCGCTCAACTTCAGAGAGAACATTGACCTGGTGGTCTTTCGGGAGAATACCGAAGACCTCTATGCCGGAGTCGAATTTAATCCCGTTCCCGGCGAATTGGCCGAGGCGCTGGCCCGGTATTCAGAGCCCTTCGCTCCATTCAAGAACTTGCCGGGTGACCAATACGCCATCTCCGCCAAAATCAACACGAAGAAAGGCTCCGAGCGGATTATCCGTGCCGCGTTCGAATATGCGGAAAGAATGGGGCGGAAGAAAGTCACCGTCGTCCACAAGGCCAATGTGGTTCGCGCCACGGACGGGCTCTTCCTGGAAACCGCAAGAGAGGTGGCTGTAGATTACCCCGGAATCCGGATGGACGACGCCAACGTCGACGCCATGTGCATGTGGCTGCTCAAGAATCCTTATAGCTACGAGGTCTTGGTGGCGCCTAACCTTTATGGAGATATCGTCTCCGACTTGTGCGCCCAGATGGTGGGCGGCCTCGGATTTGGCTGCTCTGCCAACATCGGCGAGAAGCTGGCTGTCTTCGAACCCTCTCATGGATCGGCGCCCAAATATGCCGGGCAGTACAAGGTCAATCCAATTGCTACCATCTTGGCAGCCAAGATGATGCTGGACTGGTTGGGCGAGATCCAGATGGCTGCGGCTCTTGAGAAGGCTGTAGCCGATGTGATCGCCGAAGGGAAAGTCCGAACCTATGATATGGGCGGCTGCAGCACAACGCTGGACATGGCCAGGGCCATTGCCGCTAAGCTGAGGTAAGGGGCCTAACGGGTGGAAACCGCTCGCCAAGAGGGCTTATGCCGGCTGGGGGGCGCCGCCAAGTTCGCTTGCCCTGAGTTGTGCGTCCACTTCCCGGCCCAGACGGCTGATCATTCCAGGAAGAGCTTTAATGTCTTCCTGCGAAGTGCGGAAGTTCACTCCGCACAACCGTAGCGCGAATTTTCCTTCGATCAGCGCATTTGACAAGAAAACCTCTCCGCTGCGATACAATGCGATACAATATGTATATCTCACAGCCTCGTGGTCTCGCTTGAAGGACATGATGCCTCCATCCCAGCCGCCCTTCCGAGCCCTTCTTTGACGCGCGCCGCAGGTCGTGAACGCAGCAGATTCATGGCCATGCCATGAGGAGACCTGAAGAATTTAATTGAGGAATTGCCCATGAAGAAAGCCTTCCTGTTGATTGTGTCCATTGCGGTGGTGGTTGGGGGGACTGTCGTCAGAATAACCGGACAAGAGGAGAAGTCACGGGCTCCCGAGTTCACCAGCGACAACCGGCTGGTTCGACCCAAGAACTACCGCGAATGGATCTACGTCAGTTCGGGACTGGGAATGACTTACGGCCCCGCGGCCCGTGCACAAGACAGTTCTCCCTTATTTGACAACGTTTTTGTTGAGCCCTCCGCTTTCCGTTGTTTCCTGCAAACCGGCCAATGGCCTGACAAAACCATCTTTGTCCTGGAAGTGCGTTCTTCCTCCACCCACCGGTCCATCAACAAGGGGGGGAATTTCCAAGACGCCCTCGTAGCCGTGGAAGCTGAAGTCAAGGACGAGGCGCGCTTCTCCGAGAAGTGGGCGTATTTCAGCTTCGGCGAGAATGGCCGCCTTAGAGATACGGCCAGTGCATTATCCAAAGAAGCCTGCTACTCATGCCACTATGCGAATGGGGCTGTAGAGAACACCTTCACGCAGTTCTATCCTACGTTGCTTCCGATCGCCAACACAAAAGGAACCCTGAATCCCGGCTACAAGCCAGACTCAAGCACCAAGTAACAAACGTGCTCAAGGTCTTGAAGAAACAGCCCCTCTTCCGATTGAGAATTTTGGTGGGGAATGGCACAATCCCTCCTGATTGGCAGGATTGCATAAGAGAGGAAATGCAATGGACGACAGAAGCGAGCCGCAAGACAGAAAAGTTAAAAAGGCGGCAAGAGACTTTCTTTTCCTTCTAAAGAACTGGATCATTCTTCCGTTGTTGGCGGCGCTCATCGGGGCTCTGCTCATCGGAAGAGTCACAAACTGGTTGCTCGGACCCAAATCCTACAAGGTATATGTCGTCGGCACTCTGGATGATGAAGCGACTAAACAGATCTGGGAAGGTTTTTCTGAAAGAAAATCGCGATTGACATCATTTGACGGAGTCAAGGTGGAAGTAGAGAGTGTGGACGACCTCGGTGATCCCCTCAACGCCCGAAGAATCTCTCTGGATCTTGCAGAAAGAAGTGACACGCTGATGATTGTGGGGCACCATTTTAGTACCCAGACCAAGGAGGCGCTACCGGCTTACCTTCAGCAAGCCCAACCACCTATTCCCACCATATTGACAACGGAGACAAACCCCAACCTGCTTCCGCCAAAGATTTCCAAGGGGACCTATTACCCTGTCTTTCGTTTGTCACCCACGGATGAGAAACAGGCGGAAAGTGCCGCCCAATTTGCAATCTCGCAGGGTGCCACCGCCTTTTGGGTTGTTGAAGATGTTACGAATCCGGTTTACTCAAATTTTCTCGCCCGCAAGTTTATTGATCAGGTTCAGGAAAAATCCAAACGAGTGCTCATGTGGTCAACCAACTTGAACATTCCGTCTATTGACGCCATTCGAGCGCTAAAAATCGATTGGGTTTTTTATGCTGGCGACTGGCCGAATGCCTTGATTATAATTCGACAACTCAAAGCAGTGTCGCCAAATGACAAGATGCCGGGGATTATTCTGAGTGACGGCTGCATGGATCAACGGCTCATTGATCAAGGAGCCGGGGATGTTGAAGGCGTTTATCTCACTCATCCCATGACGGCGAAAGCGTACGCTGAATTTCATTATGGTCTTTATGGGAAGGATGCCTTCAGGTTAGTGGAACAGCTACTGGAAGAGGGTGACAAGCGCTTCGGCGAATTAGCCAGGAAGGAAGGCGGAATGTCGTACCTGGCAAAGAGAATATTAGGGATCCACAGGGTGTGGGACGCCCGAAATGTTCTCTTCTCTCTCATGGAGGAGTCGGTCAGGACTCGACATGTATTTGACCTGAGTGACGGGACTAAATGCACCTTTGAAGATGACAGCACCAGGCGCGATGCCTTCTTTCACGTCTGGAGGGTTCAGAGTCGTCCAGTTTTTGACAGTGGGTGTGGGTGCGGGGGGC
>JBGPHY010000203.1:0-8903 GCA_041484625.1 Terriglobia bacterium
CGGAAATTATTGAGAGTATCGCCCCGTGAACGATTCAGAATGTAATCTGCTTGCACGGCACGGAAGGCCAGGCTCGGTCTGATCTTGACGTCAAAGCCACCTCCCAGGGCCACGGCGAAAGCTACTCGTGACTCCGCAACAGAAGCGCCAGGAACCGAGACCTTGAAGTTGTTATGGGTAGCACCCAAGAGTGTGTGGAAGAACGCATTCACAAAGGTCATCTTGCGAAAGGCAAACTACGGGCCAAAGAAAAAGTTATGCAACCAGAGTTCTCCCTTGATCCCTTCAGTGACTTTGGTATTGTAATGGCCGCTGAAGTCCGCCTGGATCCCGACCCAGTGGTTGGCATTTTCAGTAATAGAGACGTTCCAGCCATTGAAATTCGCTCCGTCGGAGCGAAGATAGGCGAAGCCTCCGTAGAGTTCTCCTTTCGGATAATCCTGGGCTCTGGCAACCGAACTGGCAACTCCAAGCACCACCAACAAAAACCACAATATTCTGCGCATTGAGTTCATCCTCCGGAAATGAACATGATCACAATAAATGAGAAACTTTCCACCTTTGATTCACTGCGGGAGCAGGGTTCTGGGATCGCTGGTGACATTGTCAATCAGCGTTCCGTATGCCGCAAGTGAACCTCCAGCAGTGGACGTAGAGAGAACGAGGCGGGCCCCCGTCACATCGAAACTAACACCTAAATCCCGCACGACCCGGCTCACCTGGGTCATTTCCAAGGGTTCCAGCCGGTACTGCCGTGTGGCCAGCACCGTGCTGTCGGCAGAGACGAGCTGAACATCAACCTGCATCGTCGCTTCGGTCAGACTAGCCAACACCAGATTGGTTCTAAAAGCATTGTCTTCCCGTACTCCCAGAATGGATTTGGAAATACCTTCTCCAATCTCGTCCGCAGCCGTTGCAGCGGGAACACTCTGTCCTACGGTGCCCCCATATCCCGGCGTGGAAGTCTCCCCCAGCATCAGGAGGTGAGTCGCATCGGACTTCAGCAATATGGCACCAAAACCGGAGTCCAGGCCAAACAGCGACTTCAAGATGTCCGGATAGGTCGAAGTTTGGCCGGCTGCGAGTGTCAAGAAGGCCTCCGGGCCGGACCGCCCGTCCACATTGTTGCCCAGAAACTTCAAAGTTACATTGGCCGAAGAAGCCCCCGTGTTGGAGATGGTAAGGTCCGTTGTCCAGAGCCCGCCGCCAAACCCGTTGACACGGGCACTGGAAGGCAGGATCAATGCCGGACTGGACACAGGCAGTAAAGTCCGGGGATCGTTGGTGACATTGTCGATGGCGGAAGCATAGGCAGCAAACTTCCCGCCGCTTGTGGCCGTCGAAAGAACCAGGCGCGCCCCACCGACATTTCCGCCGAGCCCCATGTTGTGAGCCACGCGGTTTACCTGAGTCATGCTCAGGGGCAGCAGTGAGTAACTTTTTGTCGCCAGGATCTCACCTTTGCTGCCCATCAGGAGGGCATCCACCTGCAGAGCGACCTCGCTGGCATTGGCCAGTACAAGGTTGGTTCGGAATGCTTCATTCTCGCGTACGCCCAGGATTGAGCGGGGCGCCGAAGAATCAATCAGAGCATTCATGGGGAAGGCCGGAACACTCTGTCCGAAAGTCCCGTCTTGCGCGGGGGTCGACGTCTGGCCAGCCATGACCAGACTGGCCGTAGTGGAACTCAGAAGGATGGCTCCGTAGCCCTCAGCGAGGCCGAACACATTACCCAGCACATCCGGCAAGGACAAGGTTTTTCCGGCGCTGAGCCTAAACGGTGCCTCCGGTCCGTTCCGTCCGTCGGAATCGTTCCGCAGGAACTTTACGGTGAAGCTGGCCTCGGCTCCTCCCACGTTGGAGACGAGTAGGTCGGTGGTCCACTCACCACCGAAGAGTCCAGGTACCCGTGCACTGGAAGGGAGAATCCAGTGATACAAACTTCCTGCCGGATTACTCACGGTAACCAGGATCCCGGATTCGGCCGGCTGGTTGAGAGCGTCATACGCTTTGGCCACCAGAGAGTGAGAGCCGTTCCTGTAGGCGCTGGCATCCCAAGTGGCTGTGTACGGGGCAGCAGTGTCTTCAGCGATTTTGAACCCGTCTACGAGGAATTCCACCCGGCTGACTCCTTTGTCGTCCAGCGCGTTGGCTTCGAGCACCACTAGGCCGCTGACCTTGTCTCCATTGGCTGGCGCCACTAGAGTCACTGCAGGAGGATTGTCGTGGATCAGCGTTGAGGCCACAGCCTCCTGGCTGTAGTCACTGAACACCGAGTTCTGGTTGTTCTTGTGGGCATTGGTACTCGTCTGGACCACAACAAAATAGGGTGTCGCTGAGTACGGCAAGCCCGCCAGGGTGAAGGAGGAAGAGGTCTTGTTGGGAGTTGTCCCGGAAAGCAGGTAAGGTCCCAGGTGATTGGTGCTGTAGAGGACCCGGTAGCCCCCTCCACCGGTGCTGTACGGTATCGGTGTCCAATTGACCCGAATCGACGAATTGGAAATGGTCACAGCCTTCACATCGCCGGGGGGGATCGTCTGGGACCCTTGCCAGTCCAGAACCGTGTACTTTTGCTGCAAGTTAGCGAGGAATTTGAGAACTGTGTCATCGGTGCTGTAAAGGGCGTTCCAGCGTAGATCCAGGTACCGCAAACTGGAAAGGCCGGAAAATTCTTTCGGTATCTCGGAGACCAGCTGGTTCGACTGCAATTCCAGGGTGGTTAATTCAGCAAGCTTCCCGATTTCGGGGGGAATCAGGCCACCCAATTGATTGGAAGACAGGTTCAAGAACTTGAGGCCAACCAGTTTTCCAATGTTCAGAGGGATGATGCCGCTCAATTGGTTATCTGAGAGGTAAAGCCTTGCCAGCTTGACCAGCTTGCCCAAATCTTCAGGTATTTCCCCACTCAAGTGGTTCTTGTATAGCTCGAGCTGCGAAAGAGCAGTCATATCTCCCAATTCGGCCGGGATGGCGCCCGTCAAATTATTGTTCGAGAGCTGGAGATCACTCAATAGAGCCAGCTTTCCGAGCTCTGGCGGGATGTTTTCGCTGAGTTGGTTGTTCGACAGGTGCAAGGTGGTCAGCTTGGAGAGATTCCCGAGGGCCCCCGGAATGCTGCCACCAAGCTGGTTCTCCTGCAGGTTCAAAACGGCCAAGTCTCTGATGCGCCCCAGGTCCGAGGGGATGCTGCTGATGAACTGATTACCGTTAAGTTCCAACACCTGCAATCTCACCAAGTTCCCCAACTGGTAAGGGATGATTCCGCCCAGCTGGTTGCTCTGAAGCTGAAGAGTGATCAAGCTGGCCAAGTCACCCAACTGCGGTGGGATGGTACCACTCAGCTGGTTCTGCTGGAGTGAAAGCTGAGTCAACTGCTGCAGGTTACCTAGCTCGACGGGAATGCTTCCCGTCAGCAGGTTATCATTGAGCGAGATCTGCTGCATTTTCCGGAGATTTCCCAACGCGGAGGGAATGGCACCGCTGAGCTGGTTTTGCGAAAGCTGGAGAGTGACTAGTTCCGTCATATTCCCCAACTGCGGCGGGAGATTCCCCGACAGGCGATTCCCGGACAGGCTCAATAATCCCAGACGAGTCATGTTGCCCAATTGAGACGGTAATCCGCCTGACAATTGGTTGTTGGAGAGATCCAATACGGTGAGCTGACGGAGATTGCCCAGCTCAGGACGAAGAGCCCCGGACAGAAAGTTCCCGGAGAGATTGAGCACCTCTAGTCCTGCGAGGCTGGAAAGTTGCGCGGGGAGATTCCCCACCAGATTGTTCCCGTATAAGTTTATAGCCTTCACGTGGGTCCCGCTGGCGTTGCAGCTTACCCCGAACCAGGTACACTCCGTGCCCTCCTTTTTCAACCAGTTATTCTTGTTGTTCCAGCTTGGTCCATTGGTGCTGTTGTAAAGTGCGATCAGGGAATTCCGCTCCTCGGCCGACAAGGAACCGAGGTTGGAAGTCCGGACCGTCACTTGAGACTGGCCGGTCTGCCCGGCGGTGTCATAAGCGAGTGCCTTGATCTCGTGGGAGTCATTGGAGGAGTTGATGCTGTCCCAGCTGTAGGAACAGGAAGCCACAGGGCAGGTTGCGGCCACAACTCCATCAATATAAAGCTCAACCTTGCTGATTCCGTAGTCGTCACTGGCACTGGCCTGGATCGAGACTGTTCCGCTGACCGTGGTGTCTCCAGCCGGAGACGTGATGGAAACGGAAGGCGGAAAGTCGGTGACCGGGATTGCTTCATATTCCACTTTGTCCAGCCATGCTGTGTCATAGCCCCAACTTCCGCTTTTGTCTTTCCGGTAAATCCACTGCAGGCGGTGCTTTCCCGGGTCAATGGAAAAGGTCTTCTGTTGCCAGTCGACTTCAGCACTGATCTTGCCCGTTTGTTCCACGCCATCAATGGAAAAAATCAAGAAGTCGTTAAACGCTTCGGAAGAGATTTTCCAATAAAAGGTCACCACACCAGGTCCGTTGACGCTGGTCTCCAGCACGGAGGTCTGATTGTTTCCGACCCTCCCGCTGGCGACTGCGGAATCTCCAAAGTAGACCACCCCCTTCTGGACAACCCAGGGAGAATCGCCGCTGGTGGTCCAGGTCAACGAGCAGTCATCCAGAGCCTCACAAAGACCCGGTGTTTGAGAATAGGCGGGCACACTTACAAAGCCGAGGAGCATGAAAAGGAAAATGACCACTAGCCAGTCAAATCTGCCATGAACAGACATAAGTTACCTCACTGAAGGACATCGTCGCGGCGGGGATGCCACAAGTGTAAAACCGTGGTTAAATGAGTCTTGACTTACGAGAGCCGGTCGTCCACATGCCACTGTAATCACACTCTTTTATCGGTTTTCGAATCAGCAAGTTTATGAAAATCTGATACTGAAACCAAATCTGCAGAAGTCTATCACCATTTTGTAACTTGTGGGAGGTCGAAAAATCTATGAACTTGACTGCATCCTGTGATAAAGCTAGGGTTAGACATTGACGAAAAGGGGCTTTTCAATTGGGCAACGGGGCACCTGCACGGTCATTCCACCAGGCCGGGCTCATTTCCCGGGTGGTACCCTGCTCAGCCCGTGAAGTAATGCTTCATCGTCCGCGTTGATGACCCGAGATAACCATTCATGAAGTTGGTGAGAAAATCGAGGTGGGCGTTCATATCGGATCATCTTTTGAGTGTTTGTGGACTTTCGCGTTGTTCTGATAGGAGGCCGTATATGTCGAATGGTTCAGTATCGCGTCGCCAGTTCATATCCGGAGTCACTGCTGGGGGCGTCGCCGCCGGCCTCGTGAAACCGGATTCGGTCGCAGCGGTACGCGATCCCGTATTGACGCCCAACTTTCCTCTGGTTGCGATCCAACCTTCGGAAGGTCCAATCAAGATCCTCTGTACAGAATCTCTATCTACAGCGGAAGAGAAGCAGATCCGTTCTGCGGGGAGTAATGTCGATCTAATGCTCTGCAGCCAGGTGCAGTTGCGGGAGATGGCCCCCGGGGCCGAGGTCATCCTGGGCATACCAAGCCGAGAGGCGCTATCGAAGGCCGACCGGCTCAAATGGGTGCAGGCCTGGGCAGCGGGTGTGGAGGGCCTTCCCCGTGAATTAATGGAACATCGTTGTGTCTTGACCAACATGCAACGCGTCTTTGCCCCTGTCATTGCCGAGTCCGTATTTGGCCTGCTGCTCAGCCTGACCAGGGGACTGACACAAAGTGCCATCCCGAATTTTCGCGAGCACCGCTGGGCTGAGGCCAGCTGTGTTCTGGACGATCTTTACCAGAAAACCATGGGGGTGGTCGGGTTGGGCGGAATTGGAACAGAGACGGCCCGTCGTGCCTATTATGGTTTTGGGATGAAGGTGCTGGCCGTTGACCCCAAGCCTCTGCCCAAGCCGGAGTATGTATCCGAATTGTGGGAGCCTGGACGACTTCAAGAGATGAGCCCCCAGGTGGACGTGCTGGTCAGCTGTGCTCCGCACACTCGCGAAACTGTCAAAATGTTTAGTGAAGCTCTGTTTCGCCGGATGAAACGCTCGGCCTACTTTATTAACGTCTCGCGGGGTGCCTTGGTGGACCAGGTGGCTTTAGCCAAGGCCCTCAGGGAGGGCTGGATACGAGGCGCAGGACTGGACGTTACCTCACCCGAACCTCTCCCTGCTGAGGATCCGCTCTGGAGCTGTCCGAACCTGGTTATCACTCCGCACAATTCTGGATCAGCACCTGTCCGACAGGCTCGTATGATTGCCCTGGTGGCGGAGAATGTCCGCCGCTACTCACTGGGACTGCCTTTGTTGAACGTGGTCGATAAGGTGAGAGGATACTAAGCGAGTCGGCCAAGCGAGTGGTATAAAGTGGAAGCGTTGCGGCCGAGCCGCACTCAGCCACCCTGGCGCTGTGGATTGTGGCGACGGAATAGAAGCCCTGCCCGGGTCACATCGACCGCACACACTGGTTAATCCGCCAGTAATGAACAAGTCGGACCCGATGATGCAAACTGTCCTCTGTCAAATGCATTCAGCGAAGGAACGGACGCATCCGCAGATTGAAAGTCAGTGTTTCCTGCCGCCGGCCGGGTGAGAAGCCTGGGGCTGTTCGGGGAGTTTCTCGCCCTTCTTCTCCCGCTGGTCGCGCAAGACGGCTTTGCGGCTGAGCTTGATCTTCTGCCCATCGATGCCGATCACCTTCACCAAGAGTTGATCCCCTTCTTTCAGTTCATCCTTGACATCCCGAACTCGATGCTCGGCTACCTCGCTGATGTGCAGAAGGCCGTCAGTGCCCGGGAAAATCTCCACGAAAGCCCCGAAGTCTGCCAAGCGCACCACCTTGCCCAGGTAGATCTTGCCCATCTCGGCCTCGGCCGTGATCTCCTTAATCATCTGAACCGCCCTGTGGGCGGACGCCTCATCTACGGCAGCCACATTGACCCGGCCGTCGTCTTCCACATCGATCTTGACGCCGGTCTGCTCGATGATCGACCGGATCACCTTGCCGCCAGGTCCAATGACGTCACGAATTTTTTCCTGGTTGATCTTAAAAGAATAGATGCGAGGGGCATACCTCGAGGTGTTGGGACGTGGAGCGGAGAGAGCATCCAGCATCTTGTCCAGGATAAAGAGGCGGCCCCGGTGGGCCTGCTCCAGCGCCTCCCTCATGATTTCAGCAGTGAGTCCGCCGATCTTGATATCCATCTGGAGAGCCGTAATTCCGTCTTTAGTTCCTGCAACCTTGAAATCCATGTCCCCATAATGGTCCTCAGCCCCGGCGATGTCGGTCAGAACAGCATATTTGTCGCCCTCCTTAACCAACCCCATAGCCACTCCGGCCACGGGAGTCTTAATCGGCACGCCAGCATCCATCAGCGACAGGACTCCACCGCAGACGCTGGCCATGGAGGAAGAGCCGTTGGATTCCAGGATGTCGGACACGATGCGGATAGTGTATGGGAACTGGTCCTCTGTTGGAACCACCGGCAAAATGGCCCGTTCTGCCAAGGCTCCATGCCCGACCTCTCTCCGTCCAGGACCTCTTAGAAAGGCGACCTCTCCCACGCTGAAAGGCGGGAAATTATAGTGGAGCATGAACCGCTTGGAAGACTCGCCTTCCATAATGTCTACCCGTTGAACATCCTCAGAGGTGCCCAGCGTTGTAATGACCAGCGCCTGAGTTTCTCCACGAGTGAAAAGCGCCGAACCGTGCGTCCGGGGTAGCAGGCCCACCTCGCAGGTAATGGGGCGGACCTGGTCAAAGGCCCGGCCATCAGGGCGGCGGCGCCGGTTGAGAATGTCGTCTCGAAAGACTTGCTCCTTCAGCCGGTCGAAGATCTTTGCCGCCTGTTCGCGCTCCGCTTCGGCCTCTTCCGGATAGGAGTTGACGAGCAATTCCATCAACGCGTCCACCTTCTCATAACTGACGGTCTTGCCGTGCTTCTCCGTATTGAGGGCATCCCTCAAGTCCTCGGTAATTCGAGCCGAAATCTGCTGCATGAGAGCTGGCTCCAGAACTGGGGGAACGACTTCCCGCTTCTGGACGTTCAACAGCGCAGCAAATTCCTTCTGCAGGGCCACAATCTTCTTGATCTCGTTGTGGCCGAACACCAGGGCGTCAACCATGACTGTCTCGGTGACCTCCTGGGCCCCGGCTTCCACCATCACAATGGCACCTTCACTGCCAGCGATGGTCAGATTCAACCGGCTGTTCTTTAAGTCTGCACTGCCCGGATTGATGACCAGTTGGCCGTCGATCAGGCCCACCCGTACGGCGGCGATGGGCGTAGTGAAGGGGATATCAGAGATCAGCAGTGCTGCGGAAGCCCCCGTAATGCCCATGATGTCGGGGTCGTTGTCGTTATCAGCCGAGAGCACCAGCGCGATGACCTGGGTCTCGCAAAGGTAACCCTCGGGGAACAACGGACGAATGGGACGATCGATCAGACGGCTGGTCAAGACCTCCTTTTCACTGGGCCTTCCTTCCCGCTTGAAAAACCCGCCGGGGATCCGGCCGGCCGCATAGTAGTTTTCCCGGTAGTCAACGGTCAACGGAAAGAAATCAATGTTCTCCCTGGGCTCTTTCTGGGCACAGGCGGTCACCAGGACCACTGTGTCTCCATATTTCATCTGGACGGCGCCATGGGCCTGCTTGGCCAGTTTCCCGGTTTCCAGGGATAACTCTCGTCCTCCAACGGTGATGCATACTCGATTTACCATAGGGTGTACTTCCTCTCTGCTCTGCCTGGGGGCACTTAAAATAGAATTGAAAATTCCGGACCCAATAAAAAAGCGACCCTCCGCTTACTCCAGGTTCAGCTCCAGGTCGCTACGGTTCTGCCAAAATTGTGTTCCTGCAGGTAACGGCAATTACTTTCGGATTCCAAGTTTCTGAATCACTCCACGGTAGCGTTC